>CAISYQ010000171.1 GCA_903889735.1 uncultured Methylibium sp. | reverse complement strand
TACGAAGAGCACATGGCGCTGTTGGGCGAGTGCGACCTGATCATCGAGGCCATTGCCGAGCGCATGGACTGGAAGCTGGCGCTCTACGAGCAGATCGCGCCGCATGTGTCGCCGCGCGCCATCCTCGCCTCCAACACCTCGGGCCTGTCGATCACGCGGCTGAGCGCCGCACTGCCGATCAGCATCCAGCCGCGCTTCTGCGGCATCCACTTCTTCAACCCGCCGCGCTACATGGCGCTGGTGGAGCTGATCGACACGCCCGCCACCGAGGCCGAGGTGCTGGACCAGCTCGAGGCCTTCGTCACCACCTTCCTCGGCAAGAGCGTGGTGCGCGCCAAGGACACGCCCAACTTCATCGCCAACCGGGTCGGCATCGCCGGCATGCTGGCCACCATGAAGGAGGCCGAGACCTACGGCCTGACCGTGGACGTGGTCGATGACCTCACCGGCAAGAAGCTCGGCCGCGCCAGCTCGGCCACCTTCCGCACCGCGGACGTGGTGGGCCTGGACACGATGGCACATGTGATCCGCACGTTGCAGGACAACCTGCAGGACGACCCCTTCTACCCGGCCTATGCCACGCCGCCGGTGCTCGAGGGCCTGATCCAGGCCGGCGCCCTGGGGCAGAAGAGCGGTGCCGGCTTCTACAAGAAGGTCGGCAAGGACATCCTGCGGCTCGACCCCACCACGAGGCAGTACATGCCGGGCGGTGGCAAGGCCGATCCCATCGTCGAGCGCATGCTCAAGAAGCCCGCACCCGAGCGGCTCAAGCTGCTGCGCGAGAGCAGCAACCCGCAGGCGCAGTTCCTCTGGGCCATCCTGCGCGACGCCTTCCACTACGCCGCCGTGCACCTGGAGTCCATCGCCGACACCGCGCGCGACGTCGACTTCGCGATGCGCTGGGGCTTCGGCAGCAAGCAGGGCCCCTTCGAGCTCTGGCAGGAGGCCGGCTGGGCCCAGGTGGCGCAGTGGCTTCACGAGGACATCGAGTCCGGCCGGGCCCTGTGCGCCGAGCCGCTGCCGCGCTGGGTCTTTGAGGGGCCGGTGGCCGAGCGGGGCGCCGTGCACACGCCCGAGGGATCCTGGTCGCCGACGCGCAAGGCCTTCGTGCTGCGCTCGGCCCTGCCCGTCTACGCCCGCCAGCCCTTCCCGGAAGATGTGCTGGGCTCGGGCGCCAGCGCGCCGCTGGCCAGCGGCACCGAGCTCTTCCGCAACGAGGAGATCCGCGTTTGGACGCTCGACGGCACGGTGCTGATCGCCTCGATCACCGCCAAGCTGCACCTCATCAGCCCGACCGTGACCGAGGGTCTCTTGCGGGCAGTCGAGATCGCCGAGGCCGGCTTCGAGGGCCTGGTGGTCTGGTCGCCGGACGACGTCTTCTCGGCCGGCGCCAACCTCGAGGCGCTGATGCCGGTCTTCATGCGCTCGGGCGCCAAGGGCATCGCCCCCGAGGAGAAGAAGCTGCAGGACGCCATGCTGCGCATCCGCTACGCCAGCGTGCCGGTGGTCAGCGCCATCCGCGGCATGGCCTTGGGCGGCGGCTGCGAGCTGGCCATCCACAGCGCGCGGCGCGTCGCGGCGATGGAAAGCTACATCGGCCTGGTGGAAGTGGGCGTGGGCCTGATCCCGGGGGCCGGCGGCCTGACCTTTATGGCACGGCGCGCGGCCGAGATGGCCACACTCGCCAACCCGGCCGGCCCCGGCCCGGCCGAACTGCTGAAGTGCGCGACCGACGGCTTTACCAGCGCGGCGATGGCCAAGGTGGGCAGCAGCGCGCTCGAGAGCCGCCGGCTCGGCTACCTGCTGGAGGGCGACGTCATCGTGCCCCACAAGGATGAGCTGCTCTTCGTGGCCACGCAGCAGGCGCGGGCGATGTTCGCCGCCGGCTACCGGCCACCGCTGCGGCGCCTCTTCCCAGTGGCGGGCCGCAGCGGCATCGCCACCATCCAGGGCCAGCTCGCCAACATGCGCGACGGCGGCTTCATCAGCGCCCACGACTTCCACATCAGCACGCTGATCGCCGAGGTCCTCTGCGGCGGCGATGTCGACGGCGGCTCGCTGGTCAGCGAGGACTACCTGATGGCGCTGGAGCGCAAGCATTTCTGCGCCCTGCTCGAGCACCCCAAGACCCAGGAACGGATCATGGGCATGCTGCAGACCGGCAAGCCGGTCCGGAATTGAACGGAGCCCGACCATGAGCAAGCAAGTGCAAGAGGCCTACATCGTCGCCGCCACCCGCACGCCGATCGGCAAGTCCGGGCGTGGCGTCTTCCGCCACACGCGGCCCGACGACCTGTTGGTCGCGGCCATCCGCGGCGCGCTTCGGCAGGTGCCCTCGCTGGACCCGAGGGCCATCGAGGACGCGATCGTCGGCTGCGCCATGCCCGAGGGCGCGCAGGGCCTGAACATGGCGCGCATCGGCGCGCTGCTCGCCGGGCTGCCGAGCAGCGTGGGCGGAGTCACCGTGAATCGCTTCTGCGCCTCGGGCCTGACCGCCATCCAGATGGCCGCCGACCGCATCCGCGTGGGCGAGGCCGAGGTCATGATCGCCGCCGGCGCCGAGAGCATGAGCTCGGTGCCGATGAGCGGCCACACGCCCTGGATCAACCCGGAGGTCTTCGCCCGCGACGAGCACATCGGCATCGCCTACGGCATGGGCATCACGGCCGAGAAGGTGGCGCAGCAGTGGAAGGTCTCGCGCGAAGCGCAGGACGCGTTCGCGCTGCAGTCGCACCTGCGCGCCCTCCAGGCCCAGCAGGCGGGCGAGTTCACCGACGAGATCACGCCGGTGGAGGTGGTCGACCGCTCGCCCCATCTGGCCGACGGCAGCACCACCCTCAAGACCCGCACCGTGAGTCTGGACGAGGGCCCGCGCGCCGACACCACGCTGGAGGGCCTGGCCAAGCTGCGCACCGTCTTCGCCTCGGCCCGCGACCCGGGCGGCAAGCCCACCGGCCTGGGCACGGTGACCGCCGGCAACAGCTCGCAGACCAGCGACGGCGCGGGCTGCCTGATCCTGGCCAGCGAGGCCGCCATCAAGGCCCATGGGCTCACGCCGCTGGCCCGCTTCGTGAGCTTCGCCATCAAGGGCGTGCCGCCCGAGATCATGGGCATCGGCCCGATCGAGGCCATCCCGGCCGCCCTGCGCTACGCCGGCCTCAGCCAGGACCAGCTGGGCTGGATCGAGCTCAACGAGGCCTTCGCCGCGCAGTCGCTGGCGGTGCTGAACACCCTCGGTCTGGACCCGGCACGGGTCAACCCCCTGGGCGGCGCGATCGCCCTCGGCCACCCGCTGGGCGCCACCGGCGCCATCCGCGCCGCCACCGTGGTGCATGCCCTGCGCCGCCGCCAGCTGCAGTACGGCATGGTCACCATGTGCGTGGGCACGGGCCAGGGCGCGGCCGGGATCTTCGAGCGCGTCTGAGCCGCAAAACCCGCGCCGGTGCTGATCCGTCGGTTCCGACCAATCCTGTCATTTCCTTCACTGAGTTCACCGAGGATTCCTGATGAGCATCAAGACCGCCACCCTCAACGGCGTGGCCACGATCGAGATCGCGCGGCCCGAGAAGAAGAACGCGCTGACCATGGCGATGTACACGCAGATGAGCGAGGCCATCCTCGCCGCCCAGGCCGATTCCTCGGTGCGGGCCCTGCTGATCACCGGTCAGCCGGGCATCTTCACCTCGGGCAACGACCTGGAGGACTTCACCCGGCGCCCACCGCAGGGCAGCGAATCGCCGGTGTTCAAGTTCATGGCGACCCTCAGCGGCTGTGACAAGCCGGTGGTGGCGGCCGTGACCGGTGCGGCCATCGGCATCGGCACCACGATGCTGCTGCACTGCGACCTGGTCTATGTCTCCGACGAGGGGCGTCTGGCCATGCCCTTCACCAGCCTGGGGCTGGTGGCCGAATTCGCCTCCAGCCTGCTGCTCCCCCAGCGGGTGGGCCGCGTCAAGGCGACCGAGAAGCTGCTGCTGGGCGACCCGATGACCGGCGCCGAGGCGGTGGAGCTGGGTCTCGCCAACGCGGTGCTGCCTGCCGCCGAGGTGCTGCCCCATGCCCGGCGCATGGCCGAGCGCTTCAATGCGCTGCCGCCGAACGCGGTGCGCGAGACCAAGAAGCTGATGCAGCGCGCCAGCCGGGCGGCCGTGCTGGAGCAGATCGGGGCGGAGAGCCAGGTGTTCACGGAGCAACTGCGCAGCCCCGAGGCGCGCGAGGCCTTCCAGGCCTTCTTCGAGAAGCGCAAGCCCGATTTCTCGAAGTTCTGATCTGCCGGGGCGCGCTGGGTCTGACGCTGCGGACCCCGCCTCGGGGATCGCCAGTCCGTCCCCAGGGCACAACCTGGGCGGGGCGGGGATCATTGGACTGCTTGGGACGCTGCTTGGGGGCAGCTGGAACCACTGCTTGGTGGCAGCGGGGGCCACCGCCCGGGTGGCAGCTGGGGCGGCTGATCCGGCTCTGGTCGCCCGGCCCGTGGAGCGGGCTGGACGGCCCGCGCTCAGCGTTTCTGGTCGAAACGGCGGGGCGGAGCGAGCCGGCCGCGGGGGGTGCCGACCGGGGCGGCGGTGTAGAAGGGCTCGAACTTGGCGCCCTTGTCGGCGGACAGGGGCAAGTCACCAGCCCCGCCCGCGCTCGGCGCATGGGTCTGGTGTCGGGTTTTTGGCAAGGATTTGTACATGTTGAGGCCCTCTCGAAGCCTTCAGATGGGCCGGGTTGTCCGGCGTCTGCATCTTCAAACGGGTGAACGTGTACGGCGGTTGACAAGGCGGTTTGACAAAACGGTGATCAAACACCCCACGGGCAAACCGGGGATCACCGCCGGTCGGCTGCAAGCCCCTCCGGTTCGGGCCGACCGCCGGGATGGGCTCCCGCACAATCGGGATCATGAGCATCCAGACCGACGACTTCGCCCCATCCGCGCCGCCCGCCCGGCGGATGGTGAGCGCCGCACCGGCCTCGCCCAACGAGGAAGCGATCGAGCGTGCCCTGCGCCCCAAGGGCCTGGCGGAGTACGTGGGGCAGGTCAAGGCGCGGGAGCAGCTCGAGATCTTCATCCGCGCCGCCGCCCAGCGCGGTGAGGCGCTGGACCATGTGCTGCTGTTCGGCCCACCGGGCCTGGGCAAGACGACCCTGAGCCACATCATCGCGGCCGAGCTGGGCGTGAACCTGCGCCAGACCTCGGGGCCCGTGCTGGAAAAGCCCAAGGACCTGGCGGCGATCCTGACCAACCTCGAGAGGAACGATGTCCTCTTCATCGACGAGATCCACCGCCTGAGTCCGGTGGTCGAGGAGATCCTCTACCCCGCCCTGGAGGATTACCAGATCGACATCATGATCGGCGAAGGCCCGGCGGCCCGCTCGATCAAGCTGGATCTGCAGCCTTTCACGCTGGTGGGCGCCACCACCCGCGCCGGCATGCTGACCAACCCGCTGCGCGACCGCTTCGGCATCGTCGCGCGGCTGGAGTTCTACACCGTCGAGGAACTGGCGAGGATC
>CAISYQ010000170.1 GCA_903889735.1 uncultured Methylibium sp. | reverse complement strand
GTGAACTGGCCGACCGCCTCGAACACGCTGACGATGTTGAGGTCCTGGCCCTTGTAGCGGCCCGGCAGGATGGTGCCGCCATAGACGTAGATGGCTGGCACGTTGGCCCTGAGCATGCCCATCATGCCGCCGGGCATGTTCTTGTCGCAGCCGCCCACCACCAGCACGCCGTCCATCCACTGGCCGCCGACACAGGTCTCCACGCAGTCGGCGATCACCTCGCGCGAGACCAGGCTGTACTTCATGCCCTCGGTGCCCATCGCCATGCCGTCGCTGATGGTGGGTGTGCCGAAGATCTGCGGGTTGCCGCCGGCTGCGCGGATGCCCTCCACCGCCGCATCGGCCAGCCGCTGCAGGCCGGAATTGCAGGGCGTGATGGTCGAGTGGCCGTTGGCCACGCCGATCATCGGCTTGGCGAAATCGGTCTCCTGGTAGCCCATCGCGTAGTACATCGAGCGGTTCGGGGCGCGGGCAACGCCCTCGGTGATGTTCTTGGAGCGGCGGTTGATGCTCATGGAAAGGTCCTGGAAGTGCGCGCGATGTTGCGGGATGTTGAGGGGCGGGGTCCTGGGGTATTTTCCAGCAGCCGCCAGAAGGTCGTCGCCGACGCCTGCGAAGGTCGACTGAAACCCCGATTGCGTTACCCTGCAGGCACCGCGATGAACGTGGTTTCCGCACCAAGACCGGTGCTATTTCCCTGAGCCTTGCCTCGCATTGCCCATGCTGATCCATCCTCAGTTCGACCCCATCGCCCTGAAGCTGGGACCGCTGGCGGTTCATTGGTATGGCCTGACCTATCTGGCCGCCTTCGGGCTTTTTCTCTGGCTGGCCACGGTGCGCGCGGGTCGCTCGCCGTTCCGGGAGGCCGGCTGGGCGCGCCGCGACATCGAGGACCTGCTGTTCTTCGGCGTGGTGGGCGTGATCGTCGGTGGCCGGCTGGGCTATGCGCTGTTCTACAAGCCGGGGTACTACGCCGAGCATCCCCTGGAGGTGTTCGCGGTGTGGAAGGGCGGCATGGCCTTCCACGGGGGGCTGGTGGGTGTGATCGCCGCCATGGCCTGGTTTGCGCGCAGCCGCGGGCGCCGCTGGATGGAGGTCACCGACCTGATCGCCCCCTGCGTGCCCACCGGTCTGGCCTGCGGGCGGATCGGCAATTTCATCAACGGCGAGCTGTGGGGGCGCGCCGCTGACGCCTCGCTGCCCTGGGCGATGGTATTTCCGCAGTCGGGCACCGACCTGGCGCGCCACCCCTCGCCGCTCTACCAGTTCGCGCTCGAGGGGGTGCTGCTGTTCGCGCTGCTCTGGTGGTACGCCGCCAAGCCCCGGGCCACCGGCCGGGTCTCGGGCGCCTTCCTGGTTGGCTACGGCCTGTTCCGGTTTGTGGCCGAGTATTTCCGAGAGCCCGACGGCTTCCTGGGCCTGCTGTCGCTGGGCATGAGCATGGGCCAGTGGCTGTGCGTGCCGATGGTGTTGGCAGGTGCCGTGCTCTGGGCTTGGGCGGGACCGGATCCCGCGCCGGGCCTGGAGCCTGCCGGCGCCAAGCCCCGCCGTCCTTGAGGCGTCGTCGCCGGCAGTCCCGGCTGGATCACCCCGCTGACCGTCCGACACTGCCAGCCTCAGGCGGGCAGTTCGACCCCAGGCCCCGACCACGAACCACCGGTCGGCTTCGACGCTGCCTGGCCACGACCCCGCGCAGTCTCCTCGGATGCCTTGTCGCCTGATGGCCTCCGGGAGACCGCTCACTACACTGCCGTCATGTTGATCCTCGGCTTCGAATCCTCCTGCGACGAAACTGGCGTGGCGCTGGTCGAGACGTCGGCCGACGGGCCGCCGCGACTGTTGGCCGAGGGGCTGCACAGCCAGGTGGCAATGCATGCCGCCTATGGCGGCGTGGTGCCGGAGCTGGCTTCGCGCGACCACATCCGCCGGGTGTTGCCTCTGGCGCGCGCCGTGATGACGCAGGCGGGGCGCACCCTGGCCGAGGTCGATGTTGTCGCCTACACCCGCGGGCCGGGGCTGGCTGGTGCCTTGCTGGTCGGCAGCGCCCTGGCCACCGCGCTCGGTGCGGCGCTCGACCGCCCGACGCTCGGCGTTCATCACCTGGAGGGCCACCTGCTGTCGCCCTTCCTGTCGGCCGATCCGCCCGAATTTCCCTTCGTCGCCCTGCTGGTCTCGGGTGGGCACACGCAGCTGATGCGGGTCGATGGGGTCGGCCGCTACGCGCTGCTGGGCGAAACCATCGACGATGCGGCCGGCGAGGCCTTCGACAAGTCCGCCAAACTGCTGGGTCTGGGTTATCCGGGGGGGCCGGCCCTGGCGCGCCTGGCGGAATCCGGCGATGCGCGGGCCTTCAGCCTGCCACGGCCCCTGCTGCACAGCGGCACGCTGGATTTCTCCTTCGCGGGCCTCAAGACGGCGGTGCGCACGCAGGCCCTGAAGCTCGGTGACCGCCCCGCTGAGCAGGCGCTGGCCGATCTGGCGGCCGCCACGCAGGCGGCGATCGTCGAGGTGCTGGTGAAGAAGTCGCTCGCTGCGCTGGTGGCCACGGGCCTGCACCGGCTGGTCGTGGCGGGCGGGGTAGGCGCGAACCGCTGCCTGCGGCAGCAGCTCGACGCCGCCTGCGCGCGTCGAGGCGCCCGCGTCCACTACCCGGAGCTCGCGCTCTGTACCGACAACGGCGCGATGATCGCGCTCGCCGCGGCCATGCGGCTGCAGGCGGGGCTTGATCTTGGCAGCCACGAGCTGCATTTCGACGTCCAGCCGCGCTGGCCACTGGTCGAGCCGGCGGTCAGCGGGGCCAAGGCGATGGCGAGTGTTTCTTGACGCCGCGCCATCACTTCCATTGAACGAGACCTTGACATGATGCGTGACGCCATCCGCCATTTGCCGGGCTCCCGAATCCGCGAGGTCGCCAACGCCGGGCTGGGGCGCGACGACCTGCTGGCCTTCTGGTTCGGGGAAGGTGATGAGCCGACGCCGGCCTTCATCCGGGACGCCGCCACTGAATCCATTGCGCGCGGCGAGACCTTCTACTCGCACAACCTCGGCCTGGCCGAGCTGCGCGAGGCCGTGGCCGGGTACATGTCGGTGCTGCACGGGCCGATCGGGGTGGAGCGCATCGCCGTGACCTCGTCCGGCGTCAACGCGTTGATGGTCGCGATGCAGGCGCTGGCCGGTGCCGGCGACGAGGTGGTGGTGGTCGTCCCCGTCTGGCCCAACCTGACCGCCCAGCCGGCCATCCTGGGTGCCTTGGTGAAGACGGTGGCACTCCAATCCCAGGACGGCGCCTGGCACCTTGACCTCGACGCGCTGCGCGCGGCGGTGACGCCACGTACCCGGGTGCTGCTGATCAACTCCCCCAACAACCCGACCGGCTGGACCCTGACGCCGGTCGAGCAGCGCGAGATCCTGGCGCACTGCCGCGCCACCGGCACCTGGATCGTGGCCGACGAGGTCTACGAGCGGCTGTTCTATGGCGAGGGCGCCCAGGCTGCACCCTCCTTCCTGGATCAGGCCCAGCCCGATGACCGGCTGGTTGTTGCCCACAGCTTTTCCAAGAGCTTCCTGATGACCGGCTGGCGGCTGGGCTGGCTGGTCGTGCCGGAGCGCCTGCTCGATGCGGTCGGCAAGCTGATCGAGTTCAACACCTCCTGCGCGCCGGTCTTCGTGCAGCGCGCCGGACTGGCCGCGCTGCGCGGTGCCGACGGCATGGTGCCCGGCATGGTGGCCCACCTGCGGGCCTGCCGGGACACCCTGCTGCCCGCCCTGCAGGCGGTGCCGGGCGTCGAGGTGGCCGTGCCCGCAGGGGGCATGTACGCCTTCCTGCGCATGGCCGGGGCGGGGGATTCGCTCGCCACCGCCAAACGGCTGGTGGCGGAGGTCGGGCTGGGTCTGGCGCCGGGCGTGGCGTTTGGGGTCGAGGCTGAAGGCTGGCTGCGCTGGTGCTTCGCCTCCCGCGACCTGCGGCGGCTCACCCAGGGGGTTGAGCGGCTCCGTCTTGCGCTGCCCCTATAATTTCGGGTTGGCAAAGCCGCAGTTTGGCAAACCACAAGCGCACGGCATGGGTCGGTTTCACCCGTGACCGCAAGTGAAAGACTGAAACCGCGGTCCGCGTTTCCTGCGGCCAGCCAGCGGTTTCACTGTAAACAGGAAACGAGATCATGGCCCTTTCCAATACCGCAGAGATCGTCCAGAGCAATGCCCGCGGCCCCGCCGACACCGGCTCCCCCGAGGTACAGGTTGCCCTGCTGACCGCTCGCATCAACGAGCTCACCCCCCACTTCAAGACCCACGCCAAGGACCACCACGGTCGCCGCGGTCTGCTGCGCATGGTCAGCCGTCGCCGCAAGTTGCTGGACTATCTGAAGGACAGGGACGCCGATCGCTACACCGCGCTGATCCAGAAGCTGGGCCTGCGCAAGTAATTTTCAGCAAATGACGAAGAGCCTGTCTGGAATCGCCAGCGCAGGCTCTTCGTGTTTTGGAGCCAAGCTTGCCAGAGCGCCGATGTGTCATTCCACCGCAGTTGCCCGCCCGATTTGGGCAGTTGCGCTGGAATGGCATCCCGCTCGTGGGTTGGCCGCTCCCGGTGAAGTGCGCGACCGATAGCGCACGTTGTTCCAGGAGAGACACATGACGATGTTCAACAAGGTCACCAAGACCTTCCAATGGGGTCAACACAGCGTCACGCTCGAGACCGGTGAAATCGCCCGCCAGTCGGGCGGCGCCGTGATCGTCGACATGGAAGGCACAGTCGTGCTTGCCACCGTGGTGGCGGCCAAGAACCCGAAGCCGGGCCAGGATTTCTTCCCGCTGACCGTCGACTACATCGAGAAGACCTATGCCGCCGGCAAGATCCCCGGCAGCTTCTTCAAGCGCGAGGGCCGCCCGAGCGAGCTCGAGACGCTGACCTCGCGCCTGATCGACCGGCCGCTGCGCCCGCTGTTCCCGGAGGGCTTCTACAACGAGGTCCAGGTCGTGATCCACGTGTTGTCGCTGAACCCCGAGGCCTCGGCAGACATCGCTGCGCTGATCGGTTCCAGCGCCGCGCTGGCCATCAGCGGCATCCCTTTCAACGGCCCCATCGGTGCGGCGCGCGTCGGCTACATCAACGGCGAGTACGTGCTGAACCCCGGCCCGACGCAGCTCGCCGAGAGCAAGCTCGACCTGATCGTGGCGGGCACCGAAGCCGCCGTGCTGATGGTCGAGTCGGAAGCCGACCAGCTGCCGGAAGACATCATGCTGGGCGGTGTGGTGTTCGGTCACGAGCAGGGCAACATCGCCATCACCGCCATCAACGAGCTGGTGCGCGATGCCGGCAAGCCCGAGTGGCAGTGGGCCGCCCCGGCCAAGGACGAGGCCTTCATCGCCAAGGTGAACGGGCTCGGCGAGGCCAAGCTGCGCGCGGCCTACCAGATCCGCTCCAAGCAAGACCGCACCCACGCCTGTCGCGCGGCCTATGCCGAAGTGCTGGCGGCCCTGGCTGCCGACGGCGTGGTGGTGGACAAGGTCAAGGTCGAGAACCTGCTGTTCGATGTCGAGGCCAAGATCGTCCGCAGTCAGATCCTGGCCGGCGAGCCCCGTATCGACGGCCGCGACACCCGCACCGTGCGGCCCATCGAGATCCGCTCCAGCGTGCTGCCGCGCACCCACGGCTCGGCACTGTTCACCCGCGGTGAGACCCAGGCGCTGGTCATCACCACGCTCGGCACTGAGCGCGACGCCCAGCGCATCGACGCGCTGGCTGGCGAGTTCGAAGACCGCTTCATGTTTCACTACAACATGCCCCCCTTTGCGACCGGCGAGACCGGCCGCGTGGGTTCGCCCAAGCGCCGCGAGATCGGCCACGGGCGCCTGGCCAAGCGGGCGCTGATCCCCGTGCTGCCGAGCAAGGACGAGTTCGCCTATGCGCTGCGCGTGGTCTCGGAAATCACCGAATCCAACGGCTCCTCGTCGATGGCCTCGGTCTGCGGCGGCTGCCTCTCGATGATGGACGCCGGCGTGCCTCTGAAGGCCCATGTGGCCGGCATCGCCATGGGCCTGATCAAGGACGGCAACCGTTTCGCCGTGCTGACCGACATCCTCGGTGACGAGGACCATCTCGGCGACATGGACTTCAAGGT
>CAISYQ010000169.1 GCA_903889735.1 uncultured Methylibium sp. | reverse complement strand
GGCAGTTCGACGTGGTGCTGATGGACATGCAGATGCCGGTGATGGACGGCGTCACCGCCACCCGCGTCCTGCGCGCCCTGCCAGAGTTCGACGCGCTGCCCATCATTGCCATGACGGCCAATGCCATGCAGTCCGACCGCGAGGCCTGCCGCGCCGCCGGCATGAACGACCACGTGGCCAAGCCCATCGAGCCACGCGACCTCTTCGCCTGCCTGCTGCGCTGGGTCAAGCCGCGAGAGCAGCCGGCCGGTGGCGAGGCCGCGCTGGCGGACCCGGACGCGATGGCGGGGGCCGCTGCGCCCGAGCCCGAGGTGCCGACCGGCATCGCCGGTCTCGACGTCGAGCTGGGCCTGCGCCGCGTGCTGGGCAAGAAGTCCATGTACCTGGGCATGCTGCGCAAGTTCGTGGCCGGCCAGCGCGGCGCGGTCGATGCCACCCTCCAGGCCCTGGACGCCGGTGACTGGGACACGGCCTTGCGCACGGCCCACACCACCAAGGGCGTGTGCGGCAACATCGGCGCCAGCGCCACGCAGTCGCTGGCCGGCGACCTGGAGCAGGCGATCAAGGACCATGCGACCCGCGACACGCTGGACCCGCTGGCGGCGCGGCTGCGCGAATCGCTCGAGCCCCTGGTGGCGGCCTTGACCGCCTGGCTGCCCGCCGAGGCGCCGTCCCAGGCGGCCGCGGCGGTGGACGAGGCAGCGCTGGAGCGCGTGACGACCCAGCTGCGCGCCCTGTGCGCCGACATGGACTCCGGCGCCGAGGACCTGCTGGACCAGCACGACATCCTGCTGCGCAGCGCCTTCCCGAGGCACGCCCAGGCCCTGCGCGAGGCGATCGGCGGCTTCGATTTCGATCTCGCCATCGAACAGCTCGACGCCGCCTTGCAGGCGCGCCGCGCCTGACCCACTGATCGATGCGGCACCGCTGATGGCCTCCGACCTCGACTCCGCCGCTGAGCAGCTGGATGCAGGCATGGCCGCCCGCTTGCCTGATCCGCCAAGAGCCACCCGCCCGGCCCACCGCCCCATGTCACGTTCCAGCGCTTCACCCCCAGCGGAGGGCACCCCGTCCGGGACCGTCATCGGCCTGAACAGCGCCGACTCGGTCGTCCTCACCCGACGCCTCATCGACCTGATTCTGGGCACCTTGGTGCTGGTGCTGGTCGCCGTCGTGGTCATGTCGCACACCCTGGCCAATCCCAAGGGGTTCGGGATGGCCGTTTCGGTGGGCGTGGTGATCATCCTGGTCGCGCGCAGGCTGTGCCAGCGCGGCCATCCTCGCCTGGCGATGTGGGTACTGGCCTTCACCTTTTGGGTGGTTCTTGGAGCGCTCGCCTCGGTGGCGCAAAAGCCTCCCATGGCGGCCTTCCCCCTGCTCGGGCTGCTGCCCGCCGTCGCGTTGGTGGTGGGTATCCGCCCTGCCATCGGGCTGGGGGCGTCATTTGTCGCGCTGATCGGTGCGTTCACCCTGGCCCGGGATGCCGGTGTCGGCCTGCCGGTCCTGTTTCCTGGCAGGCCCGTGGGGGACATCCTGCCGATCGTGACGGCCCTGCTGATCTCGGTGCTTCCCCTGACGATCGTGCTGCGCGCCATCGCCGCCTCGCAGGAGCGCATGCGCTCCTTCGCCGAGATCAGCGCCGACCGCTACTGGGAGACCGATGCCGAGCATCGCTACACCGCCTACTGGGGCCGCGACCTGAGCCAGGCCGAACTGCAGCAGCGGCTGGGACGGACGCCCTGGGAGGCTTACCCCATGGCCGACGCCGATGCGCTGCGGCTCATGGAGGCCTACCGGCGGCTGATCGCCGACCGCCAGCCCTTCACGAATGTCGAGTACCGGACTGTTGATGCCGAGAACCGGGTCATCTGGATGAGTGCCTCGGGGGTACCGATCCGCAACGCCCGGGGTGAGTTCCTCGGGCATCGCGGCTGCACCACCGATGTCAGCTGGCGCAAGCAGAAGGAAGCCGAACTGGAGGCGGCCAGGCACATGGCCGAGAGCGCCGCGCGGGCCAAGGGCGATTTCCTGGCCAACATGAGCCACGAGATCCGCACGCCGATGAACGCCATCCTCGGCATGAGTCACCTGGCGCTGCAGACCGAGATGACGCCGCGCCAGCGGGACTATGTGGCCAAGATCCAGTCCTCCGGCCAGCACTTGCTGGGCTTGATCAATGACATCCTGGACTTCTCCCAGGTCGAGGCCGGCGAGCTCGCGATCGCGCATGCCGAGTTCCGCCTCGACCGTCTGCTGGGCAACGTGGCCGACCTGGCCGGTGAAAAGGCCGCTGCCAAGGGCCTGGCGCTGACATTCGACGTCGGCGCCGACGTGCCTGAGGTGCTGGTGGGCGATGCGCAGCGCCTGGGCCAGATCCTCATCAACTACACCAACAACGCGGTGAAGTTCACCGAGCGCGGCGAGATCCGCGTCGCGCTGAGTGTGAGCGAGTGCACCGAGGCGTCGGTGTTGCTGCACGCCGCCGTCACCGACACCGGCATCGGCCTGACGCCTGAGCAGATGGATCGCTTGTTCCAGAGCTTCCAGCAGGCCGACACCTCCACCACGCGCCGCTTCGGCGGTACGGGGCTGGGGCTGTCCATTTCCAAGAAGCTGGCTGAGTTGATGGGCGGCGAGGTCGGCGTTCACAGCGTCCACGGACAGGGCAGCACCTTCTGGTTCACCGCGCGACTGGGCATCGGCCTGGGCCTGCACGCCAGTGGCGAGGCCGCGCTGGCGGACCCGGCCGCGATGGCGGGGGCCGCTGTGCCCGAGCCCCAGGTGCCGACGGGTATCGCCGGTCTCGACACCGAGCTGGGCCTGCGCCGCGTGCTGGGCAAGAAGTCCGTCTACCTGCGCATGCTGCGCAAGTTCGGGACCGGCCAGCGCGGCGCGGTCGATGCCATCCGCCAGGCCCTGGACGCCGGCGACTGGGAGACCGCCGTGCGCACGGCCCACACCACCAAGGGCTTGTGCGGCAACATCGGCGCCACCGGCGCGCAGGCCCAGGCCGAGGCCCTGGAACGGGCCCTCAAGGACCGCCAGCCGCGCGAGGCCCTGGACGCGCTAGTGGCCCAGCTGCGGAGCACGCTGGAGCCGCTGGTCGCGGCGATCGCGGCCTCGCTGCCGCCCGAGGCGCAGCGGCCGAGGGTGGCCACCGCCGTGGATGAGGCGGTGCTCGAGCGCGTGACGGCGCAGCTGCGCGCGCTGTGCGCCGACATGGACTCTGGCGCCGAGGACCTGCTGAATCAACATGACACGCTGCTGCACAGCGCCTTTCCCCAGCAGGCCCATGCCATCGGCGAGGCCATCCGCGACTTCGACTTTGACCTCGCCGTCGAGCAGCTCGACGCCGCCTTGCAGGCGCGCCGCGCCTGACCCTCCCTGCGGCGCCGCGCCCGCGGACCGCCCCTGAACCCTGGCCATGTGGATCACCCGCGTCTCGATCAACAACCCGGTCTTCGCCGCGATGGTGATGATCGCCCTGTGCGTGCTCGGGCTGTTCTCCTATGCCCAGCTGAGGGTGGAGCGGCTGCCGGACATCTCGCCGCCGGTGGCCTTCGTGAGCGTGGCCTATCCGGGCGCCTCGGCCGAGGCCATCGAGGTCGAGATCACCAAGCCGGTGGAGCTGGCGCTCAACGGCATCGCCGGGGTCAAGATGCTCCGCTCCACCAGCCGCGAGGGGCGCAGCGAGACGGTGGTGGAGTTCCGCCTCGACGCTGACATGGGCCGGGCGGTGCAGGACGTGCGCGACAAGGTCTCGGTGCTGCAGGCGGGTTTCCCGCGGGAGGTCCGGGCGCCGTTTGTCTCGCGCTTCGATGGTGACAACGCCCAGCCCGCCGTCTACCTGTCGCTGACCGGCTCGGACCGCAGCCCGCGCGAGCTCTCGCTGCTGGCCGACCAGGTGGTGAGGAAGCGGCTGGAGCGGGTGGTCGGCGTGGCCCGCATCGACGTCGGCGGCCTGACGGTGCGCCAGATCCGCATCGACCTCGATCCGCAGCGCCTGCGCGCCCACCAGCTGACGCCGGCCGACGTGGCCGCGGCCCTGAAGCGGGCCAACACCGACGTGCCGGTCGGGCTGCTGGAGGGGGCGCAGGCGCAGTCCATCGTGCGGGTGGAGGGCAAGGTGAGGGAGGCGCGCGCCTTTGCTGACGTGGTGGTCAGCACCCGGGGTGGCGCCGTGGTGCGCCTGGGTGACCTGGGCGAGCTGACCGAGCGCGAGCAGGAGCCGACCTCGCTGGCGCGGCTGGACGGCGTGCCCGCCATCAACTTCAATGTCTTCAAGCAGCAGGACGCCAACATCGTCGAGACCGGCGAGGGCATCAAGGAGGCCGCCGATGAGCTGCGCAAGGCCCTGCCGCCGGGGGTGGCGCTGCGGCTGGTCTACGCCGACAGCGACTGGGTGCGGGACTCGCTCGCGGGTGTGAAGCGCACGCTGGTGGAAGGTGCGCTGCTGACCATCGCCATCGTCTTCCTGTTCTTGCACAGCTG
>CAISYQ010000168.1 GCA_903889735.1 uncultured Methylibium sp. | reverse complement strand
GGCCGAGCCGAAAGCGCACGCGCAGGTCGGCGATCTCGAGCAGCGGCGCCGCGGCGGCACCGGCGGCTGCGTTCGCTGGCGCGGCCGGCACCGGCGGTGCGGCGGCCTGGCCCACCGGCGCGCCGCTCACTCCGCCCCCCGCAGCTTGGGGTCGAGCGCGTCGCGCAGCGAGTCGGTCATCAGCGAGAAGGCCGTGACGAACACCGCCATGAAGAGCGTGGCCGCGGCCAGCTGCCACCAGTGGCCGAGGATGAGCTCGCTCTGCGCCTCGGCCAGCATGGTGCCCCAGGACACCTCGTCGACGCTGACGCCCAGACCCAGGTAGCTCAGGATCACCTCGGCCTTGATGAAGGCCACCACATGGATCGAGAGCTGCACCAGCACCACATGGCTCACATTGGGGAGGATGTGGCGGAACATGCGCGAGGCGGTCGAGGCACCGATGGCCTCGGCCGAGCGCACGTACTCGCGCACCGCGTGCTTCATGAACTCGGCCCGCACCAGCCGGTAGATGCCGGTCCAGCCGGTCAGGCCCAGGATCAGCACCACCGAGCCCACGCCACGCCCGGTGACCGCCGCGAAGGCGAAGATCAGCAGGATGCTGGGGATCGAGGTGAAGACGTTGTAGACCCACTCCAGCAGGTCACCGACCCGGCCGCCGAAGAAGCCGCCCAGGGCGCCCAGCAGGGTGCCGATGAGCGTGGCCAGCAGCGCCGCCGAGACACCCACCAGGATCGAGACCTCGGCGCCCTTGACCGCCTTGGCGAGCACGTCGCGGCCCAGGCGGTCGGCGCCGAAGGGCAGGGTCTCGGCGCGTGGCGCCTCGAGGGTCTGGAACTGCTTCGCGCGCTCGGCCCATTCGGCGTAGCGTGGCGCCAGCGGGTCGACGTCGGAGAGGTCGACATTGGGACCGGTGGGCACCGTGATCGCCGTCTGCGCGACCCGCACCGCCGGACCCATGAAACTCGGCGGCGCGTCGGGCAGGCCGGTCTCGGCCTGCCACTTGGCGGCCACCAGGCCCAGGGCGGCCAGCACCACCAGCAGCAGGAAGGCACCGACGATGGCCAGCGACACCATGCCCACCCGGTCGGCGTGAAAGCGCCTGGCCGCGGCGGTCCACACGCCCTGAGAGGACGGCGACCCGCGGCGGCCGGTCGCGGGTACCGCGGGTTCAAGGGCACCGAGCGGGGCGCTCATTTCAGCACCACCCGGGGATCGACGAGCTTGTAGAGCAGGTCGGTGGCGAGGTTGATCGTCATCGTGAGCACCGCGATGTAGATGGTGACCGCCTGGATGACGGGGTAGTCGCTGCGGTTGACCGCCAGCAGCACCTCGCGGCCCAGGCCGGGGATGGAGAAGAAGGTCTCGATCAGGAAACTGCCCACGAAGATGCCGGGCAGCAGCACCGACACGTTGGTGAGGATGGGGATGAGCGCGTTGCGCAGCACATGGCGCAGCAGGATGGCGGTCTCACCCAGGCCCTTGGCACGGGCGGTGCGTACATAGTCCTGGCCGACCTCGTCGAGGAAGAAGCTGCGGTACAGGCGCGTCTGCGGCGCCAGGCTCACGGCCACCGCCAGGATCACCGGCAGCGGCGCGTAGCGGGTGAGGTTGGTCCAGAGGCTGTCGCTCCAGCCCTGCACCGGGAACCAACCGAGCTGGAAGGCAAACAGGTACTGGCCGACGATCACATAGACCAGGAAGCTCACCGACAGCGCCACGGTCGTGACGACCATGATCGCGCGGTCGGTCAGCGAGCCGCGCACATGGGCCACGGCCAGCGCGCAAGGGATGGCGAGCAGCACCTCGAGCAGCAGGATGGGCCCCATCACCGTCAGCGTGGCGGGCAGGCGGCTGGCGAAGAGGGCGCTCACCGCCTCGCCGGTGGCCCAGCTCCGGCCCCAGTCGAAGGTGACGATCTGGCGCACGAAGATGGCCAGCTGCTGCCACACCGGCTTGTTGAGGCCGAGCTGCTCGCGGATCGCGTTGATCTGCTCGGGCGTGGCGTTCAGGCCGCCCAGGATCTCGGCCGGGTCACCGCCGAAGAACTTGAACAGGAAGAACACCAGCAACACGACCCCGGCCAGGGTCGGGACCATCTGCCAGAGTCGCCGGATCAGGTAAGCGGCCATCGGGGTGGGGGATTGGGCGGCGCCGGGAATGAAACAGGGACCGGACGCAGGCACCCGGTGCGAATCGGCTGAGTCTAGGGCCACGGCCGCACGCCGGTTCTCGGCACTTGCCCGGGTCACCCACGATGGCCGAGCCCACCGAGGGCGCCTAGACTCGACCGGTATCGACTGGAGCGCCCATGCACCGACGTGGTTCCCTGCCCGCACTGCCGGGCCTGATGGCCAGCCTCGCGCTGTGGCTGATCGTCCTGCCCGGTCCGTCCGCAGCGGATTCAACGGCAAGCCCTTCCAGCCAGGCCGCCCCGGTCACCTCGACACAACCCAAGGTCCTGCGCTACGCCTTCCGCGTCGCCGAGACCGGCTTCGATCCGGCGCAGATCACCGACCTCTATTCGCGCACCGTCGCGGCGTCCATCTTCGACGCCCCCTACCAGTACGAATTCCTGGCCCGGCCCTACCGCATCCGCCCCAACACCGCGGCGGCGATGCCCGAGGCCTCGGCCGATTTCAAGACCTGGACGGTGCGTCTGAAGCCCGGCATCTTCTTCGCCGATGACCCGGTCTTCCAGGGCGCGCGGCGCGAGCTGACCGCGCAGGACTATGTCTACGCGATCAAGCGCCACTACGACCCGCGCTGGAAGAGCAACAACCTCTACCTGCTGGAGAACAGCAAGATCCTGGGCCTGTCGGAGCTGCGGCGCGAGGTGCTGCAGAGCAAGGCGCCCTTCCCCTACGACCGCGAGGTCGAGGGCCTGCGGGCGCTGGACCGCCACACCCTGCAGTTCCGGCTGGCCGAGCCCCGGCCGCGCTTCCCGGAGCTGCTGGCCGACGGTTCCTGGATGGGCGCGGTCGCGCGCGAGGTGGTCGAGGCCTGGGGCGACAAGATCATGGAGCACCCGGTCGGCACGGGGCCCTTCCGGCTGGCCGAATGGCGGCGTGCCTCGCGCATCGTGCTCGAGAAGAACCCCGGCTTCCGCGACGAGTTCTACGCCGAGGAGGCCCCGCCCGGCGACAGCCTGGCCCAGGCCGCGGTGGCGCGCCTGAAGGGCCGCAAGCTGCCGCTGATCGACCGGGTGGAGATCAGCATCATCGAGGAGAACCAGCCCCGCTGGCTGGCCTTCCTGAACGGTGAGCACGACATCCTCGAGGAGGTGCCGGCCGATTTCGCCTCCCTGGTGCTGCCCAACAACCAGCTGGCGCCGAACCTGCGCAAGCAGGGCATCGAGATGGTCCGCTACCCGCGCGCCGACGTGGCCATCAGCTACTTCAACATGGAGGATCCGCTGGTCGGCGGCCTCACGCCCGACAAGGTGGCGCTGCGCCGCGCGATCTCGCTGGCCGTGGATGTGGACAAGGAGATCCGCCTGGCCCGCCGCGGCCAGGCCGTGCCGGCCCAGGGCCCGATCGCGCCCGGCACCTGGGGCTACGACCCGGCGTTCAAGAGCGAGATGAGCGCCCACGACCCGGCGCGCGCGAAGGCCCTGCTCAACCTCTACGGCTATGTGGACCGTGACGGCGACGGCTGGCGCGAGCGCCCCGACGGCGGCCCGCTGGTGCTGCAGTACGCGACCCAGCCCGACCAGAACTCGCGCCAACTGGCCGAGCAGTGGAAGAAGAACATGGATGCGAT
>CAISYQ010000167.1 GCA_903889735.1 uncultured Methylibium sp. | reverse complement strand
GTCTCAGGCACCGGCAGCGCGGCAACCAGATGGGGCACGGCGTGGGCGCTGGGGTTCATGTCGGGGGTCTGTGGGCAAGGCCTGCACCGCATTGTCGCCACGCGAACGGGCGCCATGGCGCGTCGCCTGCGCCCGCTCAACCGTTCCCCCAAGGTCGGCACTGGCAAAAAAAAGGGGCAGACCCAAGGTCTGCCCCTTTTTCGTCCGCTTCAACCCTGGGGGGCTGAAGGGAGCGATGTGCGCGTCAGCGCGGCGTGGATGCCGCGGAGGCCGCCGCTGCCGGCGTCTCCGCCGGGTGAGCGCCGGCGCCATGCTGCTCGCCGCCCATGTCGATGTCGGCACCGGTCTTGATCAGCACAAGCATGGCGAGCGCCGCGAACACGATGAAAGCAAGAGCGATCTTCCACATGGTGCTCAGTCCTCGGCGTAGATGTCGATGTCCTTGGTTTCCTTCACGAACAGCATGCCGATCACGAAGGTGACTGCGGCGATGATGATCGGATACCAGAGGCCGTTGTACATGTTGCCGGTCTGCGCCACGATCGCGAAGGCCGTGGTGGGCAGCAGGCCGCCGAACCAGCCGTTGCCGATGTGGTACGGCAGGCTCATGGAGGTGTAGCGGATGCGGGTCGGGAACATCTCAACCAGCATGGCCGCGATCGGGCCGTAGACCATGGTCACCAGGATCAGCAGGTAGCTGAGGATCAGGACGATCTTCAACTTGTCGACCTTGGCGGGATCGGCCTTGTCTGGGTAGCCGGCGGCCTTGAGGGCCCCCTTCAGCTTGGCGGTGAGCACGGCGTCCTTGGCGGTCTTCTCGCCGCTCAGCTTCTTGACGCTGTCCGTCGCCGCGGCAATCGCCTTGGCATCGGGCGTGGCGGCCGCCTTCAGGTCGGCCAGCTTGGTCTCGGCCGCGGTCTTGGCTGCCGCGATGTCCTCGGGCGTGACGACCGTGCTCACCACCGTCTCACCAACCGTGATGACGGCCGGCGTGCCGGCCGCAGCCACCGCGTTCTCATAGCTCACCGAGGACGAGGCCAGCTTCTGCTTGGCGATGTCGCAGGAAGAGGTGAACTTCTTGGTGCCGGTCGGGTTGAACTGGAACGAGCACTCGGCCGGGTCCGCGGTCACCATCACCTTGGCCGAGGCCTGCGCCTTGGCCAGGTCGGGGTTGGCTGCCTCGGTCAGCATCTTGAAGACCGGGAAATAGGTGAGCGCCGCGATCAGGCAGCCGGCCATGATGATGGGCTTGCGGCCGATCTTGTCGGACAGCGAACCAAACACGATGAAGAAGGGCGTGCCGATGAGCAGCGCCAAAGCCACCAGGATGTTGGCGGTCGGGCCGTCCACCTTCAGCGACTGCGTCAGGAAGAACAGCGCGTAGAACTGGCCCGTGTACCAGACCACGGCCTGACCCATCACCAGGCCGATCAGCGCCAGGATCACGATCTTGAGGTTCTTCCACTGGCCGAAGGACTCGGACAGCGGCGCCTTGGAGGTCTTGCCCTCTTCCTTCATCTTCTGGAAGGCGGGCGATTCGTTCATGCTCAGGCGGATGTAGACCGACACGCCGAGCAAGAAGATCGAGACCAGGAACGGCACGCGCCAGCCCCAGTCGGCGAAGACCTCCTCGCCCAGCCAGGTGCGGGTGCCCAGGATCACCAGCAGCGACAGGAACAGGCCCAGGGTCGCGGTGGTCTGGATCCATGCGGTGTAGGCGCCGCGCCTGCCGTGCGGCGCATGCTCGGCCACATAGGTGGCGGCACCACCGTACTCACCACCGAGGGCCAGGCCCTGCAGCAGTCGCAGCATGATCAGCATCACCGGCGCCGCCACGCCGATGGTGGCGTAGTTGGGCAGGATGCCGACGATGAAGGTCGACAGGCCCATGATCAGGATGGTGACCAGGAAGGTGTACTTGCGCCCGATCATGTCGCCGAGGCGGCCGAAGAAGATGGCGCCGAAGGGGCGGACGATGAAGCCCGCCGCGAAGGCCAGCAGGGCGAAGATGAAGGCCGAGCCTTCGTCGAGACCCGAGAAGAACTGCTTGGCGATGATGGCCGCCAGCGATCCGTAAAGGTAGAAGTCGTACCACTCGAACACGGTCCCGAGCGACGAGGCGAAGATGACCTTCTTTTCCTCAGCGGACATCGGACGGGGTGCGGGATGGGTCATCACGGCAGCCATGGAATCTCCTGTTGATTGCGGTATGCGATAGCGCCACCTTGTGCGGCGCGCCGCCGGAGCATCGCGGCGATGACTGACTCGAATCTGACCCGCCTCCAACAATCGCCCAAACCAAGGGTTTACCTTAGCCAATGCGGCATCGAGACGAAGACACCGCCCGCGGCGGATCGAAGCCCCAGCATCCAGTCGGGCCGGACGCTGGCGGGGCGGGGCAGAACCTCAGCGTCGCCGCAGGGTCCCTTCGGGCAGCCGGCCGGCATCGTCCCAGGGCCCTTCGAACCAGGGGTCGCCCTTCAGGCAGGCCGCCGCCATGTCCACCGCGTCGGCACCCCAGAACAGGCGCGGCGCCGCCCCCTCGCGCGGCGGCGGCAGCTCGAGGGTCGGCACGCCGAACACGCCGCGGGCCACCGCCGCCTCGGTGTCGCCGCGCAGCTGCTGCTTGACCTCGGCGCTGCCAGGGTCGCGGGTCGGCGCCAGCTGCGTCGCCAGCACGGCGAGGCGCTCCGGGTCGTCGGCGACGCCGCCGCCGCACCAGACATGGCGCAGCGCCGTCTCGCACTGAAAGCGGTTCGGCCGGCCGTCCCGGCCGCAGGCGAGCAACAGCCGCAGCAGCCCCAGCGGGTTGAAGGGGTGGGCGGCCGGCAGCTGCAGCTCGGTGCCCTGTTGCCGGCCAAGCCACAGCGCCTGGCGGTAGGTCCAGTCGCGCTTGGGCGCGATCTCGGCCGGGCCGAGCTGGCCCCAATGCCCCAGCAGCCCGGCGAACAACACCGGCCGGTACTCGACCACATAGGACTGGCCGGCCAACGCCTGCGGCAGCCGGTCGAAGGCCAGCCAGGCATAGGGCGAGATCGGGTCGAACCAGAAGGTGATCGGCGTCATGGCGGGTCCTGGAAGAGCGCGGCACGGCGCAGCTCGATCAGCTGCCAGACCTCGCGCTTGGTGTCGTCGTCGAGCTGCGACCACAGGCCGATCTCGTCGAGCGTGCGCAGGCAGCCCTCGCACTGGTCGGTGACCGGGTCCATGCGGCAGATGTTGATGCAGGGCGAGGGGACGCCGGACACCGGCGACGGGATGGAGGTGCTGCTCATGCTGTGTGCCCCTCAGCGGACGCCGACCGCCGGGCCAGCAGGGCCCGGGCCACGCGCGAGACCGGCGGGCGGCCCAGCAGGTCGGAGATGAAGACCCCGGCATCGACCAAGGCGTCCAGGTCGATGCCGGTCTCGATGTCCAGGCCCTGGAGCATGAAGACCACGTCCTCGGTTGCGACATTGCCCGTGGCGCCACGCGCGTAAGGGCAGCCGCCGAGTCCGGCCACGCTGGTGTCGAAGTGGCTCACCCCCAGCTCCAGGCTGGCGTAGATGTTGGCCAGCGACTGGCCGTAGGTGTCGTGGAAGTGACCGCTGACTTCCTCGATCGGGTAATGGCGCAGGGCCCGCTCCAGCGCGGCCTGCACGCGCCGCGGCGTGCCGGTGCCGATGGTGTCGGCCACGCCCACATGCTGCACGCCGATCTCCCGCATCAGCCTCACCACGCGCTCGACCGCATCGGGGTGGATCTCGCCCTCGTAGGGGCAGCCGAGGGCGCAGGAGATGGCGCCGCGCACCTTGATGCCGGCCTGGACCGCCGCGGCGGCCACTGGCGCGAAGCGCTCGATGGATTCGGCGATCGAGCAGTTGATGTTGCGGCGGCTGAAGGCCTCGCTGGCGGCGCCGAAGACGACGATCTCGTCCGGCCAACGGCCCGGCCCGCCGGCCATGGCCGTCTCCAGGCCTCGCAGGTTGGGCACCAGCACGCTGTGGCGCACGCCGGGCGGGCGGTCGATGCCGGCCAGCACCTCGGCGTGGTCGGCCATCTGCGGCACCCAGCGCGGGCTGACGAAGCTGGTCACCTCGATCTCGCGCAGCCCCGCCGCCTGCAGCCGGCGGACCAGCCCGATCTTGTCGGCGGAAGCCACCAGCCGGGACTCGTTCTGCAGCCCGTCGCGCGGTCCAACGTCGACCAGGCTCACGCGGCTGGGCAGCATCCGTCCACTCCCTGCGGGGTTGCTGCACCCCGGGCCTTCGGGTTCGCCATCGCCATCGTCCTGGTCATCGGTCCCCCCATTCGCCGCCTCCCACGCCCCGCCCACCAAGGGCCATGGCGCTCAAGCCGTGGCCTCGAAGTCCAGCAGCGCCTCGCCCTCGGCGACCTGCTCGCCGGGGGCGTAGCGCAGTCCCGTCACCACGCCGTCGGACGGCGCGCTCAGGGTGTGCTCCATTTTCATCGCTTCCATCACCGCGAGCGGCTGGCCGCGCCGCACGGTCTCGCCGGGCTGGGCCAGGAAGGCCACCACCTTGCCGGGCATGGGCGCGGTGAGCCGGCCGCCCTCGGCCGCTGCATCGCCAGCCTGGGTCAGGGGGTCGATCTCGCGCAGCAGCGCCGAGCCGGCGTCGCCGAACACCGCCACGCGCTCGCCGACCGCATAGGCCGTGACCGTGAGCCGCCGGGTGCCCAGCGTGAGGTCGTGGCGTCCCTCGCCCAGCGGCCGGGCGCTGAAGGCCAGCGTCTCGCCGCCCACCGTGAGCTGCAGAGTGCCGTCCCGCGCCGTCGCCAGGGCGACGCGGTGGCGGTCGCCGGCATGCTCGATCTCGAGGCGGCGCGTGGCCCCGCCCTGCAGCCGCCAGCCATCGCGGCGCGACCAGGGGTCGACCGCTTCGGTGGCGCGCTCGAGCGCCAGCGCATGGGCCAGGAAGCCGGCTGCCGCAACCGCCAGCGGCAGCGGCGGCGCGTCGAACAGCCAGGCGCGCTCGCGCTCGATCAGGCCGGTGTCGAGGTCGGCACCCGCGAACGAGGGGCTGCCCACCACGCGCCGCAGGAAGGCGGCGTTGCTGTGCGGGCCGACCAGGTGGGTCTGCGCCAGCGCACGGTCCAGCCGGGCCAGCGCCTGGGCCCGGTCCTCGCCCCAGACGATGAGCTTGGCAATCATCGGGTCGTAGTGGGGCGAGATCGCGTCGCCCTCGCCCACGCCCGCATCGATGCGCAGCGGCGCAGGGGGATGGGAGCCCTCGGCGTCGGCGTTGCGGCGAAAGGCCACATGGGCCGGCCAGCGCAGCACCTGCAGCGGGCCGATGGAGGGCAGGAAGTTGGCGTCGGGGTTCTCGGCGCAGAGTCGCGCCTCGATCGCGTGGCCGTGGATTCGCACCTGCTCCTGCGCCAGCGGCAGCGGCTCGCCAGCCGCCACCCGCAGCTGCCACTCGACCAGATCCAGCCCGGTGATCGCCTCCGTGACCGGGTGCTCGACCTGCAGCCGGGTGTTCATCTCCATGAAGTAGAAGCGGCCGCCGCTGCCGTCCGGGCCCTCGCCGCCCTCCACGATGAATTCCACCGTGCCCGCGCCCACGTAGCCGACCGCCCGCGCCGCCGCGACCGCGGCCGCGCCCATCTCGGCGCGCCGCTCGGGCGTCATGCCGGGCGCGGGCGCCTCCTCCAGCACCTTCTGGTGGCGGCGCTGCACCGAGCAGTCGCGCTCGAAGAGGTGGATGCAGCCGCCCTGCGCATCGCCGAACACCTGGATCTCGATGTGGCGGGGCTTGCGCACATAACGTTCGACCAGCACCGCGTCGTTGCCAAAGCTGCCCAGCGCCTCGCGCCGGCAGGAGGCCAGCGCGGCGTCGAACTCGGTCTCGGCCTGCACCACCCGCATGCCCTTGCCACCGCCGCCGGCGCTGGCCTTGATCAGCACCGGGTAGCCGATGCGCGTGGCTTCGCGGCGCAGCAGGTCCGGGTCCTGGTCGGCGCCGTGGTAGCCCGGCACCAGCGGCACGCCGGCCGCCTCCATGAGCCGCTTGGACTCGGCCTTGAGGCCCATCGCGCGGATGGCGCCCGGCGGCGGACCGATGAACACCACGCCGGCCTGCGCGCAGGCCTGGGCGAAGGCGTCGTTCTCGCTGAGGAAGCCGTAGCCGGGATGCACCGCCTCGGCGCCGGTGGCCAGCGCGGCCTCGAGGATGCGCTCATGGCGCAGGTAGCTGTCGCCTGGCGCCGGCCCGCCGATGCGCACCGCCTCGTCGCAGGCCCGCACATGGCGGGCATCGGCATCCGCATCGGAGTAGACGGCGACCGTGGCGATGCCCATCCGGCGTGCGGTGGCGGCGACCCGGCAGGCGATCTCACCGCGGTTGGCGATCAGGATCTTCTTGAACATGTCAGTGGCTCCACCCGGTTTCGGGGCATGTGCGGCGCGGGAAATGCGGCGGGATCGAGGTCGCTGAATGGGATGCTGGTGCTGAGCGACCCGAGAGTGCCGGGCGGGGCACTGGTGCTGATCGGATCGAGGGCGCTGGACGGGATGCTGGTACCGAGCGGGCCGAGGACACCGGGCGGTCGCCGCTGCTCATGTCCCCCGGCCCCGGCTGCGCCGGGACCTCCTCCTTGACTTCGCTGCGACAACCGCCCGGCGCCCTCGGCGATGCGATGCGAT
>CAISYQ010000166.1 GCA_903889735.1 uncultured Methylibium sp. | reverse complement strand
CGCCAGCTGCTGCCGCAACGTCGCCGCCGGCATGAAGGTGCAGACGCAGAGCGAGCGCTCGATCGCGGCGCGCAAGATGGTGGTCGAGCTGCTGGTGAGCGATGCCGGGGCCACCACGAACGACTACACGAAACAGTCCGAGCTGAGCCAATGGGCCGACCGCCTGGGCGTCAGCCCGGGCCGCCTGCCGGAGCGGGCGCGCGGCTACGCCGCGGCCGACACCAGCCACCCGGCGATCGCCGTCAACCTGGATGCCTGCATCCAGTGCACCCGCTGCCTGCGCGCCTGCCGTGACGAGCAAGGCAATGACGTGATCGGCCTGGCCTTCCGCGGCACCCATGCGCAGATCAGCTTCGACGCCGGCGCCTCGCTGGGCGACTCCAGCTGCGTGGCCTGCGGCGAATGCGTGCAGGCCTGCCCGACCGGCGCGCTGATGCCGGCCGCCGGCGCCGGCCTGCGCGAGGTCACCCGCCAGGTCGATTCGGTCTGTCCCTATTGCGGCGTGGGCTGCCAGCTCACCTGGAACGTGGGGCCGAACGAGCAGGGCGAGGAGCGCATCCACTTCGTCACCGGCCGCGACGGCCCGGCCAACCACGGCCGGCTCTGCGTCAAGGGCCGCTACGGCAGCGACTACATCCACAACCCGCGTCGCCTGAGCCGCCCGCTGGTGCGGCGCGCCGGTGTCCGCAAGGACCCGGCCGACATCGAGCGCTTCAAGCGCGGCGAACTGCCCATGGAGGCGCTGTTCCGCGAGGCCGACTGGGACGAGGCGCTCACGCTCGCGGCCGGCGGCCTGGCCCGGATCCGCGACGCCTCGGCCCCCGGCTTCGGCTCGGCGCTGGCGGGCTTCGGCTCGGCCAAGGGCAGCAACGAGGAGGCCTACCTGTTCCAGAAGCTGGTGCGCACGGCCATGGGCAGCAGCCATGTCGACCACTGCACGCGGCTGTGCCACGCCAGTTCGGTGGCGGCGCTGCTCGAAGGCATCGGCTCGGGCTCGGTCAGCAACCCGGTGGCCGACGTGGCCGACGCCGAGCTGATCTTCCTGATCGGCGCCAACCCGACCGTCAACCACCCGGTGGCGGCCAGCTTCATCAAGAACGCGGTCGACCGCGGTGCCCGGCTCGTGATCTGCGACCCGCGCCACACCGCGCTGACGCGACGCGCCACCTGGCACCTGCAGTTCCGCCCGGACACCGACGTTGCGCTCATCAACGGCCTCCTGCACGTGATCATCGAAGAGGGCTTGGTCGATCAGGCCTTCATCGATGCGCGGGTCAACGGCTACGAGGCCCTGAAGGCCGCGGTGGCCGAGGCCACCCCCGAGCGCATGAGCGAGATCTGCGGCATCGACGCCGACACCCTCCGCACCGTGGCCCGGGCCTATGCCGGCAGCCGCGCCGCCATGATCCTCTGGGGCATGGGCGTGAGCCAGCATGTCCATGGCACCGACAACGCCCGCGGCCTGATCGCGCTGGCCATGCTGACCGGCCAGATCGGCCGCCCCGGCACCGGCCTGCACCCGCTGCGCGGCCAGAACAACGTCCAGGGCGCCAGCGACGCCGGGCTGATCCCGATGATGCTGCCCAACTACCAGCGGGTCTGCAGCGACACGGTGCGGGCGCACTTCGAGGCGCTCTGGCACGCGCCCCTGGACGCCCGGCCCGGCCTCACGGTGGTGGAGATCATGCACGCCGTCAACGAGGGCCGCATCCGCGGGCTCTACGTCGAGGGCGAGAACCCGGCGATGAGCGACCCCGACCTGAACCACGCCCGCCAGTCGCTGGCGAGCCTGGACCACCTGGTCGTGCAGGACATCTTCCTGACCGAGACCGCCGTGCTGGCCGACGTG
>CAISYQ010000165.1 GCA_903889735.1 uncultured Methylibium sp. | reverse complement strand
CGGTTTCCCCGGGCTCTTAGCTCAGTTGGTAGAGCAGCGGACTCTTAATCCGTAGGTCGAGTGTTCGAGTCACTCAGGGCCCACCAAAATTAAGCAATGAAATCAAGGACTTAGATGCTTCGGCGTCTAGGTCCTTTTTCTTTGCGGTTCATCCGGAGGCGCTGGGCGTCAGAGGACGGGGGGTGGTAAGAGCCTGACTTGGCCGCCCGACTCATGGCTGAATCCCTGGCCGCTGGCGAACGCCGCTTCAAGGGCCGAGTGGCCCTCGGGACGCGGCAGCAGGGGCAGGGCGTACCAAGCGGCTCGCGTGGCGTGAAGAGCATGTGCCGCTCGGCATCAGCGAGCAGGACACTGCCGCCGAAACTCGCCCGGCAGGCCTGCGCCTGGGCATACACCTCGGTGAGGTCGCTGTCCTGCGCCGCGCTTGAATGCGCCAGCACCTGCAGCGACTTCATGCGGGCATCGAGCAAACCGTCGATTTCACCCACCAGCCTCTGCGCGGCCGCCGCCTTGTCCTGGCCTTGGTGTTGCCGATCCGCCCATACCTCCAGGGTCGACAGGAGAACCCCCACCGCGAGCAGCGGCGCCATCTACGCCCAGGTCAGGCGTGCCAGGTAGCGGTCAAGGGGCATGACGCGAGCCCTCGGTCCAGGTGTGGTGCGACTGGTGACTCAGCCTCCTGCAGAAGCCGAGGCGGCCTTTGCAGGCGGTGGGCCTGAATTACGACGCGGCCAGCGGTGCCGCCTGTTCGAACTCGCGGAGCTTGGCGTAATCGAGCACGAAGTCCGGCTTGAGGTCGGGCGTGAGGAACTGGATCGCGCCGTTGTTGGTGAAATACAGCTCGGTCTCTTGCGGGAAATAGGTGGAGTCGTGCAGCACGCCGTTGGGCTCGTAGCCGTAGTCGCCGGCCGTGGCGGTGGTGCCACCTTGCTCCTTGCCGCCGCGCAGTTCCATGGTGCCCTTGAGCACCAGGTACTCCCCGCCACCCAGGTGCCGGTGCGGCGCAAAGGCACAGCCTGCCGCGCACCGGAACATCACGGTCCAGGCCCCGGTCTCCTGGCTGGTCCGCAAGACCTTGAAGTCGATGCCGCCGCCGAATTGGCGCCAAGGCATCTCTCGGGTGGCCAAGTAGGAATCTTCGATCATGGGCTGCCTCCGGACGGTGGTTGGTTGAGAAGCTCTGATTCAGTATAGGGCGGGCGAGTCGGTGATAGGCGGGTGACGGGCTGGCCACGTTGCCACGCCAGTCAACAAGCGGCCCTTCCCAAAGACTCGGCGGTGGATCCAGGGCAGGCCTCCGACGCCAGCCCATCGTTCTGCTTGTGTTGACACCCATCAAGCGGAACCTCCACCGTCATTGATGTTGTGCAGGACGGTATCTGCCCATGCGCCCGATCGTGGAGGCGTCTTGGCGCGTGGCCCGTCTTGCCACCAGCGCACAGGGCTTGAGCTTTGACCCCCTGACCTTTGACCCGCCGATTCAGGAGTGCGCCTATGAAGACGTCGATGCGGTCCCCCCGGACTCTCGCGTGCGGTGGTCCCCGGTGAGGGCCTTGTGATGAACCTGTCTGCAGAGCGGATCGCCGCCCTCGCGATGTCGCGGGCTTACCGGGGGGCGTCCTGGCTGCGGCGGGACGCGGCTTCTTGTGAGGTGGCATGGCAGGAGGGTCGTGCGCTGCAGCTCTTTGGTGGAGGCGCGATGCGACCGCGTTGTGCGAGCCTGCAGGCCTTGATCAACCAGGGCGAGCACATGCTGGAGCGCCAGTTCGGCCCGGCGCCCCTGGGTCAGCCGGCTGGTGTGATGCCCCGCGACATCATCATTGTTGACAACTTCTACGAAGACCCCGATGCCGTGCGCCACCACGCCCTGGGCTTGGCGTACGAGCCTTATGCGCCGGGTTGGTTTTCAAGCGCACTCGAGATCCGCGACAACCCGCTCAAGGGGCGCGGCGCGCGACTGGCCCATGCAGCCATTCGCGATCGCTTGTCGGCCATCGTGAAGGACGAGGCCGACGAGTCCACCTGGGACACCTCCGGCGACGGCTGGAACGGCGCCTTCCATTACAAGACCGGGCGGGGCTGGCGGAGCCATATCGCCCCCATGCTGGGCTCAACCATCCACAACCATGTGGGCCGTGACGAGGATGTGCGTCCGGGCGGATGGTCGGGTCTGGTCTACCTCAACCCCAAGCCGCCGCCCTCTGCCGGCACGACCATCTGGCGCCACCGCGGTACCGGCCGGTGCTGGACACTGGAATCGAAGTACTGCCGCAACTGGGATGACTTCGAGCCCGTCCTGGAAGTCGAGAACCGCTACAACCGGCTCATCCTCTTCTACGCCAGCGTCTACCACCTGGCCGCCAGCGGCTGGGGATCGCAGCGCGATAACGCCCGCATGTTCCAGACATTTTTCTGGAACGTGCGGCGCAATGGGCGCGTCGAGACCTGGCGTGATCTGGACGGCTCAGCCCAGGCCGCCGGGGGCTCATGACCGGGTGCTCAGCACAAGCGCAGCGCCCGGTCATTCCCAAGTGAAAAGCAAGAATCTGGGAAGCCGCACTTCACCCGGGCTGGGAGGAGGGTGTCAGACGCTGCTGCGCGGCGGCGCCAGAGCGGTCTGAAGGGCCTGACGCCGACCTCAGGGAAGCGCCGCCCCGACGATCTCGCTCATCTTGTGGTGGTCGATGGCCAGCACATCACCGCCCTCGGCCTCGTAGCGGCGCCAGGCGATCTGGATGGGGTTCTGGTTGCTGGTCGCCAGGGGGTGTTGGCGGGGGTGGTAGCCGCGACGCAGCACGGGCAGCGCCGCGGCGGCGAGCCGCAGCAGCATCGATGCGCAGAAGGCCATGCGCGACAGCCCCTTGAGCGGATTGCGCGTCCAGCCCTCGCGCCGGATCATCGGCACATAGGCCTTGAAGGTCTCAGCGGCGATGTGACAGGCGGCGACCACCACCATCCACTTGCGGTACATCTCATGCTCGCCGTAGAGGGAGTGGTAGACCTCGAAGGCCACCGCGCCATGCTCCACCTCCTCGACCTGGTGCCAGACCCACAGGGCCTTGAGGACGGGGTCTGAATCGGCAAACCACTTCCCGTAGTTCTGCAGGATGATCATCCCGGCCAGAAAGGTGAAGGTCTCGTAGCCCGCGGTGAAGCCGACGAGCCGTTTGAGCGAATCGGTCTGGGCACGCTCGGCAAATTGGGCTTTGGCCTGGGCATCGACGGCAGCGAGGCCCGGGTAACGCTGCACCAGCGCCGCGTTGACCTGGATGAAGTTCTTCGAGTGGTGCGCTTCCTGCCCGATGATCGCGGTGATGTCCCGGAGAAGACCCGGTTCGGCCACCTGCTCGCGGGCCGCTCTCATGGCGACGATCAGGTAGCGCTCGAAGTAGGGCACATGCAGCGCCAGCGCGTTCAGGAACACCGAGAACTCAGGGCAGGTACGGCTCCACACGAGCCGGTCGCCACTCACGGCCTCGAAGTTCAGCGGGCGGACGGGGAAGCCGTCCATCGGGTGGGTGCTTGAGGTGCTCATTCGCGAACTATGCCACCCCGCACAGAACTGCGGGGGGCGTGGGTTATCGGCGCCTGGGGGCGGATGGCACCCGCCCTGGGCTGGCCCGGGGGCGGCTGGGACTGGCGGCTGCAAGAATGCAGCACTGCACAAGAGCACCCGCTCGAAAGGAAACCTGCCATGTACGACCTGCGCCCCCGCCGATCCTGGGAAGACGATGACGCGGTGATGTTCCGCGACTCGCTGCGCCGTTTCCTGGCCGCCGAGGCCGTGCCGCGCGATGCGCAGTGGCGCGAGAACAAGAGCGTGGACCGCGATTTCTGGCTGGCCGCGGGTGCCCTGGGTTTCCTGTGCCCCAGCCTGCCCCAGGCCTATGGCGGCAGCGGCACCAGCTTCGCGTTCGAGGCGGTGATCGCCGAGGAGCTGGGCTTCGTCGGCATCACCAGCGTGGGCCATGGCGTCCACAGCCCCATCGCGGCGCACTACCTCCTGCGCTACGGCACACCAGCGCAATGCCTGCAATGGCTGCCGCGCATGGCCAGCGGTGAGCTGCTCGGCGCCCTGGCCATGACCGAACCCGGCGGCGGCTCCGACCTGCAGGCCATCCGGACCTCGGCGCGGCTCGAGGACGGGCACTACGTGATCAACGGCGCCAAGACCTTCATCACCAACGGCCACAACGCCGACCTCATCGTGCTCGCGGTCAAGACCGATCCGGCCCAGGGCGCCAAGGGCGTGAGCATGCTGGTGGTGGAAACCAAGGACCTGCCGGGCTTTCGGCGCGGGCGCAACCTGAACAAGATCGGCATGCACGGCAGCGACACCGCGGAGCTCTTCTTTGACGAAGTGCGCGTGCCGGCGGGCAACCTGCTGGGCGAGGAGGGCCAGGGCTTCGTGCAGATGATGGAGTCGCTGCCGCAGGAGCGCATCTACATCGCCCTGACCGGCCAATCGATGATGGAGCGGGCGGTGGAGATCACGGCCGAGTACGTGCGCGAGCGCCATGCCTTCAAGCAGAGCCTGATGGACTTCCAGAACACCCGCTTCCAGCTGGCCGAATGCCTGACCATGGCGCGCGTGACCCGGGCCTTCGTCGACCAGTGCGTGGATCAGCACATCCGTGGTGAGCTGAGCGCGGCGGACGCCTCCATGGCCAAGTACTGGACCACCGACCGCCAGTGCGAGGTCATGGACAAGTGCCTGCAGCTGCACGGCGGCTCTGGCTACATGGACGAGTACCTGATCGCCCGCATGTACGCCGACTCGCGCATCCAGCGCATCTACGGCGGCACCAACGAGATCATGAAGGAGCTGATCGCGCGCTCCCTGCGCTGACTGCGTGGAGGGCGTGCCGTGCCAGCGGGCCCGCTGCGCGGCGCCCAGGCAGCTGTGGAGCACGGGGCGCGGGCCCTGCGCCTCAACCGGAGGCCACCCAGGACTCAGCAATCAGTAATGCGGCGGCAGCTCTTCCCTCAGGCTCCTGAAGGCGGGGGGTTCGCCAGAGGGGCCTTGCTGCTTCAGCCGCGCGATCTCTCGGGTCAGCAGGTCGATCTGGTCCTGCTGGCGGACGATCACCTCGTTGAGGCGGTCGAGCAGGTCCTCGGTGAAGGCAGCCTTCACCTCCAGGTCGGTCAAGCGGCGCTCGGTGGGGTCGGTGGGCATACCTGTATTGGACCGGATTTCACGGGTGGCGGTGGGACGGGGCGGGCGTGCCGGCCTGGGGACAGGGCTTGATGACCGACACTGTGACGTCCATGTGCCCTGAATCCCAGATCGTCGTTCCCCCGTCGTTCATTGCGCTCTTCATGCCGCCCGGCGCCCGAAGGCCGACGGAGCCGCGCGCCCACATCGAGGCGCGCTATGAGTTCTGCGAGGACCTGGCGCAGATGCTGGTCGAGTCGGCCGGCGCCAAGCGTTTCGAGCTCGGCATCACCGAGACCGATGTGCTCGAGCGCATGCGGGGCGGGCTGGCGGCGGGTGCGGGGGTCGACGAGGCGGAGGCCCGCTGGGTGCTCCGGCGCCTGGCCGAGCTGCTGGGCTGGGAACCGCTGGAGGCCTGAGAATCGGGCGGTGCCCGCGGCCGGTATGGGCCTCTGGTCTTCCCCCACCCCCCCCGCCGCCCCGCGCCCCATCG
>CAISYQ010000164.1 GCA_903889735.1 uncultured Methylibium sp. | reverse complement strand
TAGAGGTCGTCGCCTGAGAAGTGCAGGTCCCGCACGCCCAGGCCGTCGAGCTGCAGGAAGTGCTTGCGCACCAGCGTGCCGCTGTCGTCCAGGGGCGCCAGGCGCAGCTGGTCACCGCGGGCCTCGACCGCGATCTCGAGCAGCGCCGACCAGCCGCGCAGCACTGGGCCGCGCAGGCCGAGCAGCAGCCGGCGGCCGTCCACGGCCAGGCCTTCGATATCGAAGCCGTTGTCCTTGCCCGGGATGGCCATGTACGGGCCGAAGTGGGGGTCATCGGCGAGCGCACGGGTGAGCAGGTTCGTGTGCGCGTCGCCCTTCAGGCGCAGCGCCCGTCGACCGTCCTGAGCCTGCCTCACCAGACAGGGCTCGCCCTTGGCGTCGGGCTCGATGGGCAGGCAGGCCAGCAAGCGCCGGTTGCCGTCGAGCGCCACCTTCGCCAGCCGCTTGGCGTTGTCGGCGTGGTCCCGGTCCGGTTTGGCATTCTTGCGCTTCAGACCATGTGAGCCGACCACCCAGAGGAAACCGTCGGCCACGGCCATGCCTTCCAGATCGGCCTCTTCCCCGGCCGTACCGGGCAGGTCCAGCAAATCGGCGAGCGGGAAGTCGCGCACCTCGCCGAAGCGAAGGGCTTCGCGCCCCACGGGGTCGAGCAGGCGAAGGCGGTCCAGGCCGCAGGCTTCGTCGCCCGCCACCCAGAGCCAGTCGCCGGTGAAGGCCGCGCCGGACAGATTGGATTGAACCAGGGAGTCGGGAGCGAACTCCAGACGGACGGCATTGGCGGTTCGGGCGTTGGGCATCGGGTGCTTCTCCAAAGGGTGACGTGTCAGAAGGCTCGCGTGCTGCAACGCGTGCCAGCCGGATCCGCCAAACCCCGAAGTCTGCGACCGAAGCCCCATCATTGGTTCAGGTTTATTCGATGTTCCCGTTCTTGAAAGGCTGCTTTTCCAGAACCGCCAGGTGCCCCACATTCCGTCTGTCCCTCAACCGATGGAGATCCGTGATGCAAGTGCTCTTCAAGTCCCGCCATCCGCACGCCACTGACTTGCGCGACCTGACCGAACGCCGCGTGCGCTTTGTGCTGCGACGCCTGGGCTGGCTGGTGCCACGCGCCGAGGTGCAGATGTCGGACGTGAACGGCCCCCGTGGTGGCGTCGACAAGCGCTGCCAGGTGGAGCTGCGGACCGACGGCGCCGGGTCGGTGGTCGTCGCCTCCGTGGCGAGCGACTGGCGCACGGCGCTGGACAACGCGCTGGCGCGTGCCGCGCGGTTCCTGATGCGCTTGTGGCGCCGGGGCAGTGACCCCCGCCGCATGCGCCAGCGCCTCATCAGTCACGAACGCTGAACTCGAATGACCCCAGGACTCGACACCATGAACTCCATGACGCCCATCCCCTCGACCGCTCGCCCGGAGGCCACGCATTCGGCGCCGATCGCCGCAGGCAGCGCAACACCCACGGATGTCGCCGGTACGAGCCGTGTGCTGCGCAACACGTATGCCTTGCTTTCGATGACGCTGCTGTTCAGCGCGGCCATCGCCGGTGCCAGCGTGGCGTTCCAGCTGCCGGCACCGGGCCTCCTGCTGACCCTGGGCGGCTACTTCGGCCTGCTCTTCGCCGTCTACAAGTTCAAGAACAGCGGCTGGGCCTTGCCGGCGGTGTTTGCACTGACGGGCTTCATGGGCTATTCGCTGGGGCCGGTGCTGGCCAAGTCGCTGGCCCTGCCCGGCGGTGCTCAGGTCGTGACCCTGGCCCTGGCGGCCACGGGCGCCACCTTCCTGGCCTTGTCGGCCTGGGTCTTGACGACCCGTCGCGACTTCAGCTTCATGGGTGGCTTCCTGTTCGCCGGTATGGTCATCGCGCTGATTGCCGGCCTGGGCGCCGTGTTCCTGCAGGTTCCGGCGCTGGGCCTGGCCGTCGCCGCGATGGTGGCGCTGCTGTCGGCCGGCCTGATCCTGTTCGAGACCAGTCGCATCGTCACCGGCGGCGAGACCAACTACGTGCTGGCCACCGTCGGGCTGTACGTCTCGATTTTCAACCTGTTCACGAGCCTGCTGAGCTTGTTCGGCTTCGGCAGCTCGGATGAATGAACCCTCACCAGGAACACCTCATGAAATGCCCCACCTGCATCGACACCGCACTCGTGATGAGCGATCGCCAGGGCGTCGAGATCGACTACTGCCCGCAATGCCGCGGCGTCTGGCTGGACCGCGGCGAACTCGACAAGCTGATCGAGCGCTCGGCCACGATGGCGTCGACGCCAGCCCGCGACCGTGCTGCCCGGTCACAGCCCCTGTTCGTTGACTCCGACTACGACCACGGCCGAAGCCCGCAGGGCGGCCGGAAGAAATCCTGGCTTGGCAGCATCTTCGACTGACCCGCGATCGAAAACCTCCAGGAGGCCGGCATCGTGCGCGGTTAGCCCACGAACAGCCCACAAGCCGCCGCCCGAATCGCCGCCCGAATCGTCGCCCGGACTGCCAGGACGGGGCTTGAGACCACCGCGCCTGGACGGGGCCTGCGCCGCAGCGCTGACCCCATCCGGTGGTCCCATTCAGCGTGCGCGCTGCGCCGTGAAGACCTCGGCATCCGGCCGCATGGTGCGGGCGCAGAACTCGTCAATCGTGTGCGGCCATTGGGTGACCACGCGCCCAGAGCTCGCGCTGTAGTAGTTGCCGCAGGCAACCTGCCAGACCTCGACGGCGCGGATTTCTTCCTGCATGGATTCGTTGTAGCGGGCTTCCACGTCCGCGCGCAGATCGACAAAGGCCAGCTGCTCGCGTTCCAGGCGCTTGATCTGGCGAAGGATGTAGTCCACTTGGATCTCCAGCATCGCGATGATCGAGCCGTTGTTGGTGTTCGGCCCGTACAGCATGAAGAGATTGGGGAAGCCGCTGGTCACCATGCCCAGATAGGCCTGCGCACCGTCGCGCCAGGACTCGTCGAGCC
>CAISYQ010000163.1 GCA_903889735.1 uncultured Methylibium sp. | reverse complement strand
CCCGGCTCGGCCTCTCCCAAGCCGATCGCGTGCATGCCGATTGCCAGGGCGTGCGCTGCCCAGGCCACGCCCAGTGCGGTGGCGACCCAGCGCCGGTCTCGCTGCAGCGCCGAGGTGAGGTAGGCCAACAGCGCGACGGCGCTGGTCAGGGCCAAGGGGATCAGGCTGGCGGAGGCCGCGCCGGGCGATAAAATCATGACCTCAAGTGTAGTGGCGCGAGTCCCTCGCACCCACCGGCGGCAGGCCCTGCCGCACCGGCCTTGCTGACCGGACCCGCCGCCCACCCCAGGTGGGTCTGAACCGGATTTCCCACCATGGCCTCCACCCTGTCAGACCGCCTGAGCCGCCTCGTCAAGACGATGCGCGGTCAGGCCCGTATCACCGAAGACAACGTGCAGGACATGCTGCGCGAGGTGCGCATGGCCCTGCTGGAGGCCGATGTGGCCCTGCCGGTGGTGCGCGACTTCATCGCACGCGTCAAGCTCAAGGCCCTGGGCCAGGAGGTCGTCGGCTCGCTCTCGCCCGGCCAGGCGCTGGTGGGCGTGGTGCACCGCGAGCTCGCCGCCACCATGGGTGGCACAGGGCCCGATGGCAGCGCCGCGCCGGCCGTGGCCGAACTCAACCTCGCCACCCAGCCACCGGCGGTGATCCTGATGGCCGGTCTGCAGGGTGCGGGCAAGACCACCACCACCGCCAAGCTGGCCCGCCACCTGGTCGGACGCAAGAAGAAGGTGCTGACCGTCTCCGGCGACGTCTACCGTCCGGCGGCCATCGAGCAGCTCAGGGTGGTCACTCAGCAGGCCGGCGCCGAGTGGTTCCCGTCGGTGGCCAGCGACCAGCCAGTGGCCATCGCAATGGCGGCGCTGGACCATGCAAAGCGGCATTTCTTCGATGTGCTGCTGGTCGATACCGCCGGCCGCCTGGCCATCGACGAGGCGCTCATGGCGGAGATCCAGGCCCTGCATGCGGCGCTGAGGCCCATCGAGACGCTGTTCGTGGTCGATGCGATGCAGGGCCAGGATGCGGTCAACGTGGCCCGGGCCTTCAGCGAGGCCCTGCCCATCACCGGCATCGTGCTGACCAAGCTCGACGGCGATTCGCGCGGCGGTGCGGCGCTGTCGGTGCGACAGGTGACCGGCGCGCCGATCAAGTTCGCCGGCGTGTCCGAGAAGATCGATGGCCTCGAGGTGTTTGACGCCGAACGCCACGCCGGGCGCGTGCTGGGCATGGGCGACATCCTGGCACTGGTCGAGCAGGTGCAGCAGGGCGTGGACCTGGACGCCGCGCAGAAACTCGCGACCAAGGTCAAGTCCGGTGGCGGTTTCGACCTCGACGACTTCCTGATGCAGCTCTCGCAGATGCAGAAGATGGGCGGCCTGTCGGGCCTGATGGACAAGCTGCCAAGCCAGCTGGCGGGCAAGGCCGGTCAGCTCGGTGCAGCCGACATGGACCGCGCCGAGCGCGAGATGCGCCGCATGCGCGGCATCATCCACTCGATGACGCCCCTGGAGCGCCGCAAGCCCGAGCTGCTCAAGGCCACCCGCAAGCGGCGCATCGCCGCCGGGGCCGGGGTGCAGGTGCAGGAGGTCAACCGCCTGCTCAACCAGTTCGAGCAGATGCAGTCGATGATGAAGAAGATGCAGGGCGGCGGCCTGATGAAGATGATGAAGCGCATGGGCGGCATGAAGGGCCTGCCGCGCTGAGACCGCCCGGGTGGGTCAGCCCACCATCGCTTGCGCGAACTCGCGCGCGCTGAAGGTCTCGAGGTCCTCGAGCTTCTCTCCCACACCGATGAAGTAGACCGCCACCGGGCGAGGTTGGGTGCGATCGCGCGCCCACAGGGCGATGGCGGCCAGCACGCCGCCCTTGGCCGTGCCGTCGAGCTTGGTGACGATCAGCCCGGTGAGGCCGAGCGCGGCGTCGAAGGATTGCACCTGCGCCAGTGCGTTCTGCCCGGTGTTGCCGTCCACGACCAGCAGCACCTCGTGGGGCGCGCCCTGCAGGGCCTTGCCGAGCGTGCGGTGCAGCTTCTTCAATTCCTCCATCAGGTGGGCCTGCGTCGGCAGCCGCCCGGCGGTGTCGGCGATCACCACCTCGCAACCCCGCGCCTGCGCAGCCCGCACGGCATCGAAGCACACCGCCGCCGGGTCGCCGCCGGCCTGGCTGACGATCTCGACCTCCGTCCGCGCGCCCGCGGCACGCGTCCCGGCTTGGTCGGCCCGGTCCGCCCACGCCATCAGCTGCTCGCGCGCTGCGGCGCGGAAGGTATCGGCCGCAGCCAGCAGCACCCTGAGGCCCCCGTCGGCCAAGTGGCGCGCCAGCTTGCCGATGCTGGTGGTCTTGCCGGCGCCGTTGACACCCACCACCATGATCACGGTCGGCTGGGCCTCGCCGATCTCGAGGGGCCGCTCCAGCGGCCGCAACAGCTCGGTCAAGGCATCGACCAGCAGCGCCTTGACGGCCGCCGCCTCGGTGGCGCCCGCGTCCTTGACACGGCGCTTGAGGTCGGTGAGCAGGAAACCGGTGGCCCGCACGCCCGCATCCGCCATCAGCAACGCGCTCTCGAGCTCCTCGTACAGCGCCTCGTCGATGCGCGCGCCAGTGAAGGCCTGCGCGATGCCCGAGCCGGTGCGCTGCAAGCCGGCCTTGAGCCGCGCCAGCCAGGTGGGTCTCTCCAGGGGAGCGATTGCGGGAGCCTCGGCGGCAGCCGCCGTCGCTGCCACCGAAGCCGGCCGATCGCCCACCGGCGCCGGGATCGGGCTCGGCGTGGAGGCGGGTGCCGGGTTCGGCGCGGGCGGCGCCGCGGGCGCCTTTTTCCTGAAGAAACTGAACATCTGGTCCCGATTTTAGGGACCCGGCTGCGAACCCTGTGCCGCAGCGCACCCTGGGCTGTTCGTCGACTCGGTGCAAGGCCGACAGCTCTTGGCAAATTGCCGGCGCAAGCCACTGGCCGATTGCCCTCCCCGCCGGGGCACGCCAGCCGGGTCCAGGCACTCAGCGCTTGGGCCGACGATGTTCCGTTTGCTGCCTAGAAT
>CAISYQ010000162.1 GCA_903889735.1 uncultured Methylibium sp. | reverse complement strand
GGCGCGGACGGCGTCGGCCATCGACGCCGGGGTCTGGTAAGCGAATGCTTGCATGGATGTCTCCGAAGGGTTGCGGCGCGCTCAGCGCGCCGCGGCCTGGATCGCCTGCCACACGGTGTGGGGCGTGGCGGGCATCGCGAGATCGCGGATGCCCAGGGCATTGCAGATGGCGTTGATGACGGCGGGCGGCGAGCCGATCGCGCCCGCCTCGCCGCAGCCCTTCACACCCAGCGGGTTGTGGGTGCAGGGTGTGCCTGCGCTCGTCTCGACATGGAAACTCGGCAGGTCGTCGGCACGCGGCAGGGCGTAGTCCATGAAGCTGCCGGTGAGCAGCTGGCCGGTCTCGGCGTCGTACTGGCCATGCTCGAGCAAGGCCTGGCCGATGCCCTGCGCCAGACCGCCGTGCACCTGGCCCTCGACGATCATGGGGTTGACGATGTTGCCGAAGTCATCGACCGCCGAGAAGCGCTCCACCCGCACCACGCCGGTCAGCGGATCGACCTCGACCTCGCACAGGTAGGCACCCGACGGGTAGGTGAAGTTGGTCGGGTCGTAGAAAGCGTTCTCGTTGAGGCCGGGCTCGAGCTTGTCGAGCGGGTAGTTGTGCGGCACGTAGGCGGTCAGCGCGATCGAGGCGAAGGGGACGTTCTTGTCGGTGCCGGCCACCTTGAAGAGCCCGTCCTCGAACTCGATGTCGGTGTCGGCCGCCTCCATCAGGTGAGCTGCGATCTTCTTTCCCTTGGCGATGACCTTGTCCACCGCCTTGACGATGGCGGAGCCACCGACCGCCAGCGAGCGGCTGCCGTAGGTGCCCATGCCGAACAGCACCTTGGCGGTGTCGCCGTGCTCGATGTTGACGTCGTCCAGCGGAATCCCGAGCCGGTCGGCCACGATCTGCGCGAAGGTGGTCTCGTGCCCCTGGCCGTGGCTGTGGCTGCCGGTGAAGACCGTCACCTTGCCGGTCGGGTGCACACGCACCTCGCCTGCCTCAAAGAGGCCGGCCCGCGCGCCCAAGGCGCCGGCGATGTTGCTGGGCGCCAGGCCGCAGGCCTCGATGTAGCAGGAGTAGCCGATGCCGCGTTTGAGACCCCGGGCCTCGCTGGCGGCTCGCCGGGCGGCAAAACCCGGCAGATCGGCCAGGGCCTGCCCACGCGTGAGCAGGGCGTTGAAATCGCCGCTGTCGTAGGTCAGGCCGACCGGCGTGGCATAGGGGAAGCTCTGGATGAAGTTGCGGCGGCGGATCTCGGCCGGGTCGATGCCGAGGTCGTTGGCTGCGGTCTCGACCATGCGCTCCACCACATAGGTCGCCTCGGGCCGTCCCGCGCCACGGTAGGCATCGACCGGGGCGGTGTTGGTGAACACGCCGATCACCTCGCAGAAGATCTTGGGCGTTGCGTACTGGCCGGCGAGCAGGGTGGCGTAGAGGATGGTCGGCACGCTGGAGGCGAAGGTCGACAGGTAGGCGCCGAGGTTGGCCGTGGTGTGCACGCGCAGCGCCAGGAAGCGGCCGTCCTTGTCGGTGGCCAGCTCGGCGGTGGTCACGTGGTCGCGGCCGTGGCAGTCGGTCAGGAAGGCCTCGCTGCGGTCGGAGGTCCACTTGATCGGCCGGCCGATGTGCTTGCTCGCCCAGGTGATCGCGGTTTCCTCGGCGTACAGGAAGATCTTGGAGCCGAAGCCACCGCCGACGTCGGGTGCCACGACCCGCAGCTTGTGCTCGGGGATGCCAAGCACGAAGGCGCACATCAGCAGGCGCTCCACATGCGGGTTCTGGTTGGCCACGTGCAGCGTGTAGCTCTCGTCGCTCGGGTTGTAGACGACGTTGGCCGCGCGCGGCTCGAGCGCATTGGGAATGAGCCGGTTGTTGCGGAACTCCAGCTTGCTCACATGCGGGGCGGCGGCCACCGCCGCATCGACCGCCGCCTGGTCGCCGATCTGCCATGTGTAGCAGACGTTGTCGGGTGCGGCCTCGTGCAGCGCGCTGCCCGCGCCCTGGGCCCGGGCCGTGTCGGCCACCGGCACCAGCTCTTCGTAATCGACCTCGATCAGCTGCGCCGCGTCCTTGGCCTGCTCATAGGTCTCGGCCACCACCAGCGCCACCGCGTCGCCGACATACAGGGCCTTGTCGTCGCACAGGATCGGGTGCTTGGGCTCCTTCATCGGCGTGCCGTCGACGCTGGTGATCAGCCAGCCGCAGGGCAGGCCGCCGATGTTGCGGAAATCCGCCCCGGTGTAGACGCCCAGAACCCCCGCTGCCGCCCGGGCCGCCTCGATGGCGACGCCCTTGATCTTGGCGTGGGCGTAGGGCGATCGCAGGAAGTAGGCGTAGGTCTGCCCCAGCTGGATCATGTCGTCGGTGTACTGGCCCCGGCCGGTGAGGAAGCGCGCGTCCTCCTTGCGTTGCACCGGCTGGCCGATGAATCCCTGGCGTGCGTTCATGGAGATCTCCTGTTCAGTTCGGCGAGAGGGCGCTCAGGCGCCCATGGCCTTGGCGCCGACCTGGATCGCCTTGACGATGTTGTGGTAGCCCGTGCAGCGGCAGAAATTGCCCTCGAGGTGCTCGCGGATGCGGTGCTCGCTGCCGTGGTCGTGGTGGGTGACGAGGTCGATCGAGCTCATCACCATGCCGGGCGTGCAGAAGCCGCACTGCAGGCCGTGGCAGGACTTGAAGGCGGCCTGCATCGGGTGCATCGTGCCGTCGGCGGCGGCCACGCCCTCGATCGTGGTCACCTGCCGGCCCGCGGCCTGCACGGCCAGCATGTTGCAGCTCTTCACGGCCCGGCCGTCGAGGTGCACCGTGCAGGCGCCGCACTGTGCGGTGTCGCAACCGACATGGGTCCCGGTCAGCCGCAGCGTGTCGCGGATGAAATGCACCAGCAGCGTGGCGGGCTCGACCTCGCGGGTCACTTCGCGGCCGTTGATGGTCAGGGTCAGGGTATGGCTCATGGAAAACGTCTCCTCGCAGGTAAGCTGCCTCGGCGCAGAGTGTGGCGAGCGGGCCTTGATTTGGCTTGTTGCCGCAAGCCCTTATGAACCGGGATGCCGTGTGGCCGCGCGGTAGCAACATGGGCGGTAGCAACCTGCACCGACATGCATAGGTGAAAGCCTGCGCTCGTGGTGTCCCACCCGGGAGGCCACCATCGGGACCGTCAAGAATGGATGGCATGGACAACGTCGATCTGCAGGTTCTGAAGACGGTGCGCGACTGGCAGATGGCCGGCCACCGGGTGGTGCTCGCCACGGTGGCGCGCACCTGGGGCTCGGCGCCACGGCCGGTGGGTTCGGTGGTGGCCGTGCGCGACGACGGACAGATCACCGGCTCGGTCTCGGGCGGCTGCATCGAGGACGACCTGATCGAGCGCGTGCGGGCTGGGCGCGTCGCCGCGCTGCACCCGGAGGTGGTGCGCTACGGCGTCGGCGCCGAGGAGGCCCAGCGGGTCGGGCTGCCTTGTGGAGGCACGATGGAGCTGGTGCTGGAGACGGTCACCCGGGCCAGCGCCATCGACGCGCTGCTGGCCTGCCTGGCACAGGGCGAGCGGGTGCTGCGCACCTTGACGCTCGCCGATGGCGCGGTATCGCTCAGCACCGCCGGGCCGGGCGATGTGCTGCAGCTCGACGAGGTGCAACTCGTCACGACGCACGGACCGAGCTACCGCCTGCTGCTGATCGGCGCGGGGCAACTGACGCAGTACCTGGCGACCATGGCGCAGGCGCTGGATTACGAGCTGCTGATCTGCGACCCGCGCGAGGAGTACGCCCGGACCTGGGCGGTGCCCGGCGCGCGCCTGCTGCCCGGCATGCCCGACGACGTGGTGCGGGAGCTCGCCCCCGACGCCCACACCGCCGTGATCGCGCTGACCCACGACCCCAAGCTGGACGATCTGGCGCTGATGGAGGCGCTGGACTCCCACGCCTTCTACGTCGGCGCGATCGGGTCCTGGGCCAACCAGCGCAAGCGCCGCCAGCGGCTGCAAGAGCACTTTGGCCTGAGCGATGCCGCACTCGACCGCCTGCACGGCCCGGTCGGCCTGAAGAACGGCGCCCGCACGCCGCCGGAGATCGCGGTCAGCATCCTCGCCGAGCTGACCGCCGTGCGCTACCGCTACCGCATCCCGGCACCGGTGCCGCTGGATGGGGCGCAAGGGGTGGAGGCGGGCTGCCAGGTCTGAGTTGCTCTGAGGCAGCGGCTCGGCCCGACCGCCCCCAGCGCGTCCTCAGCCGCCATGGAGCGGGCCGGCGTCCTGCGGGTGGAAGCCCGACGGGATCGACGCTCAGCCGGCACCCACCAGGCGGCGCCGGGGCGCACCGACCACCTCGTTCCACCAGGGCAGGGCCTGGGTGAGGCGCAGCACCTGTCCGCCACCGTCTTCGGCATAGCCCGGCAGCGCCGCCAGGCGATTGCGCCAGGCGGCGCTGTCGAGCACGTGGCGAAGCGCCCTGACGGCCGGATCCTCCAGCGAGGGCTTCAGGCACACAAAGGCATAGCGCTCGCGCGCCAGCGGCACGAAATCCAGTCCGAAAGCACGCGCGGCCGACTCGATGCCGATCCCGGCGTCGGCCACGCCACAGGCCACCGCCGCGGCCACCGCCAGGTGCGAGTCCTCCTGCTGGTCCGAGCCGCCCAGCGCCTGCGGGTCAAGGCCGGCCTGCTCGAGCAGCGCGTCGATCAGCAGGCGCGTGCCCGACCCCGGCTGGCGGGACACGAAGCGCAGGCCCGGGGCGGTGGCCAGGTCGGCCACGGAACCCAGGTTCCGCGGGTTGTGCGCCGGGACGATCAGCCCCTGGGTGCGCAGCGCGAAACCGATCAGCTTGTGCAGCCCGGGCTGCAGGAGCGGCTTCAGTTGACGCGCATAGCCGGAGCCAGCCGGTGCATCGAGTGGCGCGTGGAAGCCTGCCACCAAGCAGCGCCCGGCCGCCAGCGCCCGCAGGCTGTCGACGCTGCCCAGGAAGCGCAGGTCGAGCTGCAGTCCCTGGGTCTGGGCCAACTCCCGCAAGGCCGGCAGCGCCACGTCGTGGCTGGCGAACATCGTGAGCGTGGGCGTCTGCGGTCCCAGGGCGGCATCGAAGGCGCGGGCCAGCTCGCTGCGCAGGGCCTCGATCTGCGGGGCCAGGCGCGACAGGGCCAGGTCCTCCGCATGGACCATGGCGTGGCCCCTGGCCGTGAGCACCGAGCCCTCCCCCTGGACCCAGCGGAGCAGCTCGCAGTCCAATTCCTTCTCGGCACGGCGCAGGGCGCCCCAGGCATAGCGGTAGGACACGCCCAGGATCCGCGACGCCCCCTGGATCGAGCCGCCGTCCCGCACCGCCCGCAGCAGGCTCACCAGCGGGTGCGACAGCGGCGGCGACGGGTCTGCCTCACGGCTGAGCCGGTACTGGAGGTCGATGCGGAATCCGGGTCCGGGACGGCTCATGACCAGCCTCCCAGGAACAGAGGGGCTCGCAAGGGGCTGCGGCGCGGATTGGACATGGGGGTGGGGATGATGATGGGGCGCTGTGGGGGCGTTGTAGGAGCGTCGAGGGCGCGCTGGGGGAACCGAGATGGCATGCGAGTCGGCCCTCGCCCGACTGGTGCGGCCACGACAGCATCCATCCTGACACCCTGCCGCGCGGCTGGCGATATGCAGGCGATCGCATAGCGGGCCAGGGTGGTGACCGCTGGTCCGCCCCGGGGGCGGGCCGGCCGCCTGGCTTGCGCGCTGCCACCCGGCCCGCCGGCCCCCACCGTTATGCTCACCGCCCTGTACGCGCCCTTCTTTGGCCTGCAGCAGGCGCCGTTCTCCATTGCACCGGATCCGCGCTACCTCTTCATGAGCGAGCGCCACCGAGAGGCGCTGGCGCACCTGCTGTACGGACTGGGTGGGGGCGGCGGCTTCGTGCTGCTGACGGGCGAGATCGGCGCGGGCAAGACCACGGTCTGCCGCTGCTGGCTGGAGCAGATCCCGCCCGGCTGCCGGGTCGCCTACCTCTTCAACCCGCGCCTGAGCGCGACCGAGCTGCTGCGCTCGGTCTGCGACGAGTTCCATATCGATGGCAGCAGCCCCACGCCACCGACGATCAAGGACTATGTCGATCGGCTCAACGCCTTCCTGCTGGCCACGCATGCGGCCGGGGGCAGCTGCCTGCTGATCATCGACGAGGCGCAGCAGCTCGCGCCCGAGGTGCTGGAGCAGCTGCGCCTGCTGACCAACCTCGAGACGAACGAACGCAAGCTGCTGCAGATCGTGCTGATCGGCCAGCCCGAGCTGCGCCAGATGCTGGCCCGGCCGGAACTGGAGCAGCTCGCGCAGCGGGTGATCGCCCGCTACCACCTCGAGGCGCTGTCCGCACCCGAAACCGAGCAGTACATCCGCCACCGGCTGGCGGTGGCCGGGCTGGCGGGGCCGCTGCCCTTCGACGGGGCGGCGCTGCGGCGCATCCACCGGCTCGCGCGCGGGGTGCCGCGCCGCATCAACCTGCTGGCCGATCGCGCCCTGCTCGGCGCTTATGCGGGCGGTCAGGCGGTGGTCGGGCGGGCCATCGTCGACCGGGCGGCGGCCGAAGTCTTCGATGCCGGGCCCTCCGGCGGGGCAGGCGCGCTGGCCAGGGGCTGGCGCCGCGCCGCCGCGCGGCCGGGCCTGGCGATGGCGGCATCGGCCCTGGTCGGTGCCGCACTGACGGTGGCGCTGGTCGCGCCGATGGCATCCCGCCGCATGCCGCCGACCAACGAGCCCGCCATGGCCACCCGCACGACGCCCAGCCTGGGACCGCCGGGCGGTCGCCCCGCAGGCGAGACCCCCCAGCCCAGCGCCAAAGGCTCACGCCCGGCGCTGGCGGCGCCGGATCGCCCCGCCATCGACATGGCCGGCTCATCCCAGTCGCCTCCAGCGGCCCGCGTGGCCGATCCCCCCACAGCGGCAATCGCGGCCCAGGACCCGCAGGCCGCCGCGCCATCGCCGACCGCATGGGCGACTGGCGGCCTGCCGGGACCCACCGGTGCCCCCATGCCCGCGGCCGGCGGCGGCGCGGTCACCGGCTTCGCCTCCGAAGACGCGGCCTGGCGCACCCTGGCAGCCGACTGGCAGCTGGCGCTGGAGCCCGGTCGCGAGGCCTGCGAGGCGGCGGCGCGCCAGCAGGTCCACTGCTGGCGCGCCCGCACGACGCTGGCGGTGATCCGCCAGCTCGACCGCCCCGGCGTGCTGACACTGCAGAACGGTGAGGGACCACCGGCCTTCGCGATCCTCACCGGCCTGGGCCGTGACAGCGCCACCCTGCGCCTCGGCGGCGCGGTGCGCACGCTGCCGCTGGCTGAGCTGGCCCGCCGGTGGCGCGGCGACTTCGCCACCCTGTGGCGGGCCCCCACGGGCTGGGAGGGGCGGGCCGTTGATGAGCGGGCCGGCCCGCTGCCGGATTGGCTGGCGCACCGCCTGGACGCCGCCTCGGTGGCGCCAGCCAGCCCCCGCGTGGCGGCCTTCCAGATCGCGCAGGGCCTGCAGCCCGACGGGCTGGCGGGCCCGACCACCTTCATGCAGCTCAACCGCGCCACCGGCCCCACCGAACCCCGGCTCACGTCGCCGGACGGGCCGGCCGGGGGCCGGCGCTCGACGCCGGGAGGGGACTGACATGTCCTACATCCTCGATGCCCTGAGGAAGGCCGAGGCCCAGCGCGGCCAGGGCGCCTTGCCGGGGCTGCACACGCCACCGCCGGCGGGCGCGGCGGCCGGCCCGTCTGCGCGACTGGAATCCGGCGGGCGGACCCTGCTGGCGCTGGGGGCCCTGGTGCTGCTGGCCCTGGCCGGGGTGATGGCTTGGCGGGCCCTGGAGCGCGGATCCACCGCTGGCACCCCGGTGGAGACCGCGGCACCGGCTGGGGCATCGACCGCGGTCCTCGAGGCCGCGCCGATCGCAGCGCCCCCGCCGGCGACACCGGCCCCGGCCGCAGCGGCCCGTCTCACGGCGCCCACCCCACCCAAGCCGGGCGTGACCGCCTTGACGCCCCCCACCTCACCGCTTCCCGCGCCGCCCGGCCCACCTCGCGCGGCGCAAGCCACTGCATCGCCCACTGCCGCAGCACCCACCGCAGCACCCTCCGACGCGCCAGCCGCCGCCGCCGCGGCACCGGTGCGCCTCTACAAGCTGGCCGAGCTGCCGGCCGAGATCCGCCAGCAGCTGCCCACGCTGTCGGTGGGCGGCGCAATGCATTCCGAGAACGCGGGCAGCCGCATGCTGATCCTCAGCGGCCAGGTCTATCGCGAGGGCGAACAGCCGGCGCCGGGACTGACGCTGGAGCGCATCCAGCTGCGCTCGGCGGTGCTGGCCTTCAAGGGCTACCGCTTCGAGATCGCGTATTGAAGAAGGCCCCGGACCCGAGCTGACGCCGGACCCGTTCGCCGCGGCGTCAAGCGGCTGCGCCGCCGGGAAATGAACCCCGCGATGGATCCGGCCGCCGGGCTTCGAGCACCCAGCGCCGGGGTTGGCTTACAGCCCCAGCTCGTCGAGCCCGGGGTGATCGTCAGGCCGGCGGCCGAGCGGCCAGTGGAAGCGCCGCTCGGCCTCCCCGATCGGCAGGTCGTTGATGCTGGCGTGGCGCCGCGTCATCAGGCCCTGGGGGTTGAACTCCCAGTTCTCGTTGCCGTAGCTGCGGAACCACTGCCCGTTGGCGTCGTGCCACTCGTAGGCAAAGCGCACCGCCAGGCGGCAGGCCTCGGGCGAGGCGTCGACGGCCCACAGCGCCTTGATCAATCGGTAGTCGAGCTCGCGCTCCCACTTGCGCTGGAGAAAGCTGCGCACCTGGGCACGGCCGACGGGGAACTCGGCGCGGTTGCGCCATCGGGTGTCGTCGGTGTAGACGCGCACCACCACATCGGGGTCGCGGGTGTTCCACGCGTCCTCGGCCATGCGCACCTTCTGGCGCGCCGTCTCCGGCGTGAAGGGCGGCAGCGGCGGGCGCGGCTCGCTCATTGCGGCACCTTGGCGCTGCGCACGAGGAACCTCGCCCTGGGGCGGCACGGCGACCGGTTCATGCCTCTCAGTAGGTCTTGTAGGACAGGAACTTGCCCGACATCGCGATGCTCACCCGGTCGCCAGCCGCATGGGGCTCGCG
>CAISYQ010000161.1 GCA_903889735.1 uncultured Methylibium sp. | reverse complement strand
GATCGTCATCCTCGTGGACCGCAACCCCATCCGCAAGGTCTTGGAGTTCGAGCCGCTGGCCGGTTCACGGCCGTCGGTGGCTTTCCGCTTCAAGCTCGAGCAGGCCAGCCCCGTCCGGGCGGCGGTCCGCACCCGCGACGGTGTCTGGCATGTCGGCGGCACGCTGGTCGACTCGGTTGGCGGCGGCTGCACGGTCTCGGGGGCCACCCGCGCCGACGGCTCCTGGCAGCGCACGCTGGGGCAGGTCAGCGGCCGCCTCTTCGATGCCGTTGATCCGCGGGAGTCCGGCGCCCGGCTGAGGTTGCGGGTCATGCACCCTATGGACACCGGCCTGGTCGGCGGCGTTCCGGCCTTCTTCCTGCGCCGCCTGTCGGTGGCCGATGCCTCGGGCACCGAGCTGCTGCGCATGGCCACCTTCGAGCCCATCAGCGAGAACCCGGTGTTCTCCTTCGATTTCATCGGCCGGCCGGAAGGTCCGCTGCAGGTGCGCGGCACCGACAACAACGGCAACCGCGTCGAGGGGCGCCTGTGAGGGGTCTCTCCGGTATCGGTCGGATTCTTTGGGGGGCCGTCAGGCGAGCCCGCCCGGCGTTGGTCCTGGTTCTGGGGGCGCTGGCGGGGCCGGCCCTCGCCGGGGTGGACATCGCGACGCTCGACTACCGCCTCAGCGCCCGCGCCCTTGCGCCCGGCGTCTATGTGGTGGAAGGAGACCATGGCGATTTCTCGCGCGCGAACGGCTGCAACCTCATCAACACCGGCTTCCTCGTCGGCAGCGACGGTGTGTTGGTCGTCAACACCGGCCCGAGCCGGCTCTACGGCGAGCAGCTGCGGGCGCTGATCGGCCGGACCACGACCCAGCCGGTCAAGGCGGTGCTCCATCTCAACCTGCACCCCGATTACTTCCTTGGCAACCAGGCCTTCGCTGACGTGCCGCGCTGGGCCACCGCCGCCACCCTCGAGGGCATGCGTGCCGAGGCCAAGGCCTACGAGGACAACCTCTACCGCCTCTGCGGTGACTGGATGAAGGGCACGGAGGCGCTGCTGCCCGACCGGGTGCTGCCGGCCAGCGGAATCGAACTTGCCGGGCGAAGGCTGTCGTGGGTCGAGCTCAAGGGCCACACCGCCTCCGACCTGGTGCTGAGCGATGCCGACAGCGGGGTGAGGTTCGCCGGCGGGCTGGTGTTCACCGACCGCGTGCCGACCACCCCGCACGCCCACATCGACGACTGGCTCGCCAGCCTGGGCGCACTGGCAGCCGGACCGACCGGGACCTGGGTGCCCAGCCATGGCACGGTTGCGCCGGATGCCCGCGGGATCGACCAGACGCGCCGCTACCTGGTCTGGCTTGACGCCCACCTTGCACAGGCGGCCCTGCGCGGCCTGGACATCGCCGAGCTGCTGGCCCAGCCGGTACCCGAGGAATTCCGCCGATGGGGCGCCTTCGACACCGAGTACGTGCGCAACGTGATGCACCTGTACCCGCGCCACGAGGGCCGCTCGCTGCAGTTGCGCTGAAGCAGCGATGCTCCATGCGGAAGCAATCCGGTGGAGCGGTGTTGCGGTGAAACCCGGGTCTGGGGCCGCTGCGCGCCGGTTTCGGGACTTGGCACGCTGTTTGCGGTCGGACAACCGAACGCGGTAAGCGGCCATGTCGTGCGGCTCGCGTCGAACACCAGGAGAAACCCCATGCGACCCCAGCTTCTATCCCTGCTGATCACGGCGGCCTGCGCCAGCTTCGGCGCCCAGGCGGCCGGCGTGACCGACGCGATGCTCGCGAAGGATTCCACCACCACCAATGACGTGTTGAGCTCGGGCATCGGCACCGAAGGCCAGCGCTACTCGCCCCTCAAGCAGGTCAACACCTCGACCATCGGCCGCCTCGTGCCGGCCTGGTCCTTCTCCTTCGGCGGCGAAAAGCAGCGCGGTCAGGAGTCGCAGCCCCTGATCCATGACGGCAAGATGTTCGTCACCGGGTCCTACTCCCGGATGTGGGCGCTCGATGCCAAGACCGGCCAGAAGCTCTGGAAGTACGAGCACCGCCTGCCCGACGGCATCGTTCCCTGCTGCGACGTGGTCAACCGCGGCGCTGCCCTGTACGACAACCTCGTGATCTTCGGCACCCTCGACGCCCAACTGGTCGCCCTCGACCAGAAGACCGGTGAAGTCGTCTGGAAGGAAAAGATCGACGAGATCAGCGCCGGCTACAGCTACACCGCCGCACCCCTGATCGCCGGTGGCCTGCTGCTCACGGGCGTGTCGGGTGGTGAATTCGGCATCGTCGGCCGCGTCGAGGCGCGCGATCCCAAGACCGGCAAGATGGTCTGGATCCGCCCGACCGTCGAAGGCCACATGGGCTACAAGTTCGATGCCGCCGGCAACAAGACCGAGAACGGCGTCTCCGGCACCCCCGGCAAGAGCTGGCCGGGTGACCTCTGGAAGACCGGCGGCGCCTCCACCTGGATGGGCGGCACCTACGACCAGAAGACCGGCCTGGCCTACTTCGGCACCGGCAACCCGGCACCCTGGAACAGCCACCTGCGCAAGGGCGACAACCTGTTCTCCTGCTCCACGGTCGCGCTCGACATCAAGACCGGCCAGATCGTCTGGAACTACCAGAACACCCCGAACGACGGCTGGGACTTCGACGGCTCCAACGAGTTCGTGACCTTCGACCAAGACGGCCAGCGCATGGGCGGCAAGGCCGACCGCAACGGCTTCTTCTACGTCAACGACGCCAAGACCGGCAAGCTGGTCAACGCCTTCCCCTTCGTCAAGAAGGTGACCTGGGCCACCGGCATCGACCTCAAGACCGGCCGCCCGAACTTCGTGCCCGAGAACCGCCCTGGCGACCCGACCGCGGGCGCCGACGGCAAGAAGGGCTCGACCGTCTTCGCCGCGCCCAGCTTCCTCGGCGGCAAGAACCAGCAGCCGATGGCCTATTCGCCCGACACCAAGCTCTTCTACGTGCCGGCCAACGAATGGGGCATGGAAATCTGGAATGAGCCCATCACCTACAAGAAGGGCGCGGCCTACCTGGGCGCTGGCTTCACGATCAAGACCATCGACGACGGCTATATCGGCGCCCTGCGTGCGATCGATCCGAAGTCGGGCAAGATCGTCTGGGAGCAGAAGAACAACGCGCCTCTGTGGGGCGGCGTTCTGACCACCGGTGGCAACCTCGTGTTCTGGGGCACGCCGGAAGGCTTCCTGCAGGCAGCCGATGCCAAGACCGGCAAGGTCGTGTGGAAGTTCCAGACCGGCTCGGGCGTCGTGGCACCCCCGGTCACCTGGTCGGAAGGCGGCGAGCAGTTCGTGGCCGTCGTGTCCGGCTGGGGCGGCGCGGTCCCGCTGTGGGGCGGTGACGTGGCCAAGAAGGTCAACTTCCTCGAGCAGGGCGGCAGCGTGTGGGTCTTCAAGCTGCTCGGCGCCACCGCCTCGGCGGGGGGCTCGGTCGAGGCCAACAAGGTGGCGGCTGCCGCCAAGTAAACCGGTGTCCGGTGCCGCGCGAGCGGCGCCGGATTCCTGGATACCCTGAGTTTCAGCGCCCCTGAGGGGGGTCCGACCGGTCTACCGGGGGGCTCCGCTCAGGGGCGTTGCCATTCGTGGAGCTCGAGCGTCAGCTTGCCGCCCACCAGCAGGGTGGAGTTGGCGGGCTCGTCCCGTTCCATCTTCACCAAGCCCGGCCCGGGGCAGTACCACTCGGTGGTGTTCAGCGGCATGTCCCGCCAGCCGACGCCGCCGTCGGCATAGAGCCTCACCACGGCCTGGCCGCGCACCGTGAGGCAGCCCTCGAAGCGCCCGGCCGGGACGGCCACGCTCTGCTCCAGAGCATCGATCACGTAGCGCATCAGCACCCGCTTGCCCTCGTGTCTGACCTCGGTCGGGAAGCCCTGGCGCCGCTCCAGCAGGTAGGGGACGGTGGCCGCCTGCCATTCGGTGCCGATCTGCAGCGGCTCCTTGAGCACATAACGCGGGACACCATCCTTGGTCGGTTCCTGGTCCAGCTCATGCTGGGAGGCCACCCGGTAGATGCCGGTCTCGTCACGCCGCAGCCAGTAGTCCACGCCGTCTTCGCTGTGGCGCCGGAAGGTCTCGCGCCCCTCGAAATCCTCGGGGGGCAGCGTGCTCATCACGAGCCAGCTGGTCTCGGTGCGGCCGTCGGGGTGGTCGATGTGCTGGCTGTAGGTCCAGCGGTGACCGGCCTTCAGCGGGAAGAGCTCGGCCGACGGGGGCTCAGGGGCGCAGCCGACCAGCAAGGTGGTGACCAGGACCGCGACCGCCTGGCGGGCCGGGCGTCGATGGGGTGGGGCGGCGCCGGGGTTGTGGCTCATTTTTCGGGCAGCTGCGGCACGGGCACATCGCGGACCTTGATGGCCTGCTCCTCGGCGCCCGGGCGCAGCCAGGAATAGCCCTTGGGCCCGGCCTTGGGCTCGGCAGTACCGATCTGCGCGATGCCTTGGCGGTTCTTTTTCATGGCCTCACCGAGCAGGCTGTGCATGTCGCGCTCATAGGGGAGGCGAAAGGCACGGGGGGCCACGCTCGTCTTGCCGTTCTCGATGGGCTGGACCCAGATGTAGAGGGCGCCGGATTGCTTGGTGTTCGGCTCCTCGGCCACCAGCGCCAGCAAGGCGAAACGCGGCGGCAGGGTGCTGACGCTGGGCCAGCCGGTGCGGGCATCGACGATCCGGTCGGCCACGAAATACAGGGTCGTGACGCCGACGACCAGCAGGATCTTGGCCCAGACCGGCCAGCGCGACCAGACCAGGGCCAGGGCCGTCAGGGCGAGCGCCGTGACGATCAGCCAGATAGGCAAGGGACTCATCATTGGGCTTCGTCCACCAGTTTCTTGGGCAGGGTGTTGATGTCGTGGACCTCGCCCAAGGCATCGACCCGGAACCGCACCAGGGTCGCTTCGTCGGCGACCCGCTGCAGGGTGGTCGAGCCGTTGAACACGATCACGGCGCGGGGGTTGACCTTGACCACGGAGACCGTGATCGGCACCGGCTCCTTGTTCTTGGATTCGTAGTAATGCACGTTGACGGTGTACTCACCGGGCATGAAGCCGCGGATCGTGACCACCTCCTGGTTCAGCGGGTTCACGATCTCCTTGCCGTCAACGATGATGGAGTCGTTGGCCAGGCCGCGGTCGTCGCGGTCCAGGTGCATCATGCCGGCCTCGCGGGAGCGGAACCACACGCGGTTGCCGCCCGGATCCTCCACCCAGGTGTCGACGTCGTTCGGGTTGTTGTCCGGCCAGGTGGTGGTGATCATGAACTCGGCCTTGGCATCGATCACGCCGGTCTTGGCCTTGGGGTTGATGGAGATGTAGGCCAGCACGAACATCAGCACCACCCCGATCAGGGTGTTGAACAGCAGGTCCGAGAAAGGGTCGATGTCGTCGTGGCGACGTTTGCGCAGCAGGGCCATGGGTCGGGGGCGGTGCTCAGGCCGAGGCCGGCTCGGTGTCGAGGATCGCGCCGGCCACCCGGTCGGCCAGGCGGTCGAGCAGCAGCAGCTGGATGCCGAGCAGCAGGTTGGCCAGCAGGCCGACGAGTGTGGTCACCAGGGCGATGCCCATGCCCAGGGTCATCTGGGCGAGCAAGGCCTGGATCTGGGCGGTGTCGGTGCCCTTGGCCAGATCGAGCTGCCCGATCATCACGATGAAGCCGACCACGGTCCCGAGCAGGCCCAGCTTGATGGTGGTGCCGGCGAACCACCAGGCGGTTTCGTGCGGACCGTGCGTCATGTCGCCCAGCCGCTGCGGCGCCTGCTCGGCGTTGCGTGCCAGGCTGCTGCCGAAGGCGGTGCGCCAGGGGCTGCCGGGGCGGCACTCGCGCGAGAGCCGCCGCGCCCGCAGGCCGCACCAGAGGGTGATCACCAAGGTCAGCACGACGATGCCGGCGCTGATGCCGCTCGGGTCGCTGTCGACCAGCCTCCCCCACCAGCCGCGTCGCCAGGCCCAGACGGCACCGAACAACAGCACGCCGAGCGCCAACGTCCAGGCAAAGAAAATGCGCAGGGCGGCCGTCTCGGCGTCCTGCCATCCGTCAGTGGAGAGTCTTGAATGCGTGTTCATCGTCCGGCGCCCGGAGGCCAGTAGAGTTTGCGGTAAATGGTGTTGCGGCTGATGCCCAGGCGCCGCGCAGCGACCGAGATATTGCCGCCGGCCTCGGCCAGTGCGCGACGCACGGTGTCGTTCTCCAGCTGCTGCAGCGTGCGGCCTGGCGGTGCGGCTTCAGGTTCTCGGTCCGCCGCGTCATCCTGGGGCGCGGCCTTCGCGCTGGTCTGGGCTGAAGGAAGGGTGGGGGCCATGAGACGGGCGTCCAGCAGGAAATCCTCCGAGAGGTGCTCGACCGTGATCACCGGCTCGGTGCCGACCATGGCAGCCGCGGTCCGCAGCAGGGTCGCGAGCTGGCGGATGTTGCCCGGCCAGTGGTAGGCCTGCATCAGCGCCACCACCTCCTCGCTCAGGCGCGGCATGCGGTCGCGGCACTCGCGCTTCAGCAAGCGTTCGGCCAGCACCATCAGGTCGCTGCGGTCACGCAGCGGCGGCAGCTGCACCACCAGTCCGTTGAGGCGGTAGTAGAGGTCTTCGCGGAAGCTGCGCGCGGCGATCATGTCGCGCAGCGGCCGGTGGGTCGCCTTCCACTCGCCCTCGTACACGCTGCCGTCCGCATAGCGCTTCGTGCCGTGCCCCTCCATCTCACCCGCCGCGTTGCGCTCGCCCTCGTACTCGCCTTCCACAGCCTCGCACCATCGCACCATCACATGTCCTAATTTGGCAATGTGCTCATTGTACAAACGCACGACGAGCGCCCTATCGCCCTTGGAGGTGAAGAAGGCCTCATGCAGGCTCGAGCGCACGCGCTGGACTCGAGCCGAAGCGCCCTCGTGGGCACTCCCATAAGGATCGCGCGCTACCGCGGGCACCTCGCCGTCAATCTCGATTAGCTTGGGCGGCAGCCGTT
>CAISYQ010000160.1 GCA_903889735.1 uncultured Methylibium sp. | reverse complement strand
TGCTCGACGCACCTCCCGGCCCCAACCCAGGGCTTGAACGTCTCATGGCCGTCAAGGCACCCTGGAGCACCGGCCCGGCATGAGCTTGCAACTGAGCGCACCGATTCCGCTCGCCCCCACCCACATCCTGGACGATTTCGCTTGCGGTGAAGCCAGTCTCGATGAATGGCTCAAGCGCCGGGCACTGACCAACCAATTGAGCGGTGCCAGCCGCACCTTCGTCGTCACGGATCAGGAAGGGCGCGTCTACGGCTATTACGCGATGGCCGCAGGTGCGGTTTCACATCAGGCGGCAACCAGCAGCGTGCGACGCAACATGCCCGATCCGGTGCCCGTGATGGTTCTGGCCCGGCTGGCCGTCGACCATCGGGCGCAAGGCATCAAGCTTGGCGCATCCCTGCTGCAGGAGGCAGTCGGTCGAGCGGTGAGCGTTTCGCAGAACGCCGGTGTCCGGGCGCTGCTCGTCCACGCCCTCCACGACCGCGCCAAGCAGTTCTACGAACACTGCGGCTTCCAGGCGTCACTGCAGCATCCAATGACGCTGATGCTGCGCTTGAACACCGTCAAGGCTTGACCGACTCAGACCGAAAATCCCGGGCGTAAAAAAACCGCCTGGATCGCTCCAAGCGGTTGATTTTGTTGGGCTTTATGGGCTTTTGGGGTGGTGGGTGCTGACGGGTTCGAACCGCCGACCTACGCCGTGTAAAGGCGCTGCTCTACCAACTGAGCTAAGCACCCAGCGGGCAGCCTCAGTTCAAGGCGTCCTTGAGCGCTTTTCCGGGACGGAACTTCGGCACGTTGGCCTTCTTGATCTTGATCGGCTCACCAGTGCGCGGATTGCGGCCGGTGCGGCCTGCGCGCTTGGTGACGGCGAAGGTGCCGAAGCCGACGACGGCCACGCTGCCGCCCTTCTTGAGCGTTGTGCGAACGCCGCCGATGAGGGCTTCAAGCGCGCGCCCTGCGGCCGCCTTGGAGATGTCGGCCTGCTTGGCCATGTGTTCGATCAATTCGGTCTTGTTCAAGAAATTCCCCTTGGGAAGGTATGGGCGGCTTGTGGGAACTTGGCGCCGACGCTGCGGGCTGCGTGGTGGTGTAACAGCTGACAACGATTACAGCGACCGCCCTGGCAGGTGTCAAGCCTCGAAGTGATTCTATGCACGGCTGACCCAATTCTTGGATCAGGATTTTGCGCTTGACAAGGCTGCCGTCGTGCCGTTACGCCCGATGCCTGCGGGCCACCTCCCGGGGCCCGGCGGCGACCAGGGCCACACCCGCCGCCGTGCAGACAAAGCCCGCGAGCACGGCGGGGCCCAGCGACTCGCCGAACAAGGCCCAGGCCAGGACCGCCGTGCAGGGCGGCACGAGGTAGAAGAGCGCGGTGACGGAGGTGGCCGCGCCCCGCTGGATCAGCAGGTAGAGCAAGGACGCGCCGCCCAGGGTCAGGGCCAGCACCGACCAGGCCAGCGCGCCGATCAAGGCGGGCTGCCAGTCAATGGCCGTCCGCTCCAACGCGGCCAGCGGCGCCGTGACCACCAGTGCCGCCAGCAATTGAACCCAACTGGCGGTGCGCACGTCGCAGGGCTGCACATGGTGCTTCTGGTAGAGCGTGCCCGCGGTGATGCTCAACAGCGCCAACAAGGCCAAGGCCAGCGTCACGGGGGTGACCACGCCGGCGTTCAGTTGCGGCGCCACCACCAAGACGAGGCCCAGAAAGCCCAGCGCCAAGCCCAGCCAGGCTCGTCCGCTGACCTGCTCCGAGGCCGGTTGCGCCTTGCCGGTGAGGGCATGGATCCACAAGGCGGTCAGCACCGGTTGCAGCCCGACGATCAGGGCCACGGCGCCGGCGCCCAGCCCCGCCTTGACGGCCGCCCAGACGCCGCCCAGGTAGCCTGCATGCATCAGCATGCCCGTCACCGCAAGGTGGCCCCACTGGGCCCGGCTCTGCGGCCACGCCGCGCGCGACAGTGCAATCCAGGCCGAGAAGCAGAGGATGGACAGTGCATAACGCAGCAGCAGGAACTTCATGGGCGGTGCGTGGGGCATGCCGTAGCGCGCCACGATGAAACCCGTGCTCCACACCAGCACGAAGACCACGGGCATGGCGCGCAGCCAAGCGCCACCGAACTTGGAGGACTCCGCGGAACCGCCCGCATCGCCCTCACTCGCTTGGGCGGGGGCGCTCGAACTCCCAGGCCGCATCAACGGGCCTTGGCCCGGATTTCCGGCAGCGCCTTCTGCAGGTAATAGACCATCGACCAGACGGTGAGTCCGGCCGAGATCACCACGAGGGCGGTGCCCCAGGCATGGCTATCGATCCAGCCGAAGAGCGGCGTGTCGTAGAGGAGGAAGGGGATCGCGACCATCTGCACTGCGGTCTTGAGCTTGCCGACCCGGTGCACCGCCACGCTGCTCGAGGCGCCGATCTGCGCCATCCATTCGCGCAGCGCCGAAATCGCGATCTCACGGCCGATGATGACCAGCGCCAGCAGGGCGTGCAGGCGGTTGAGATGCACCAGCACCAGCAGGGCCGCGCAGACCAGGAACTTGTCCGCCACCGGATCCAGGAAGGCCCCGAAGGACGAGGTCTGGTTGAGACGCCGCGCCAGGTAACCGTCGGCCCAGTCGGTCAGGGCCATGACGATGAACAGCACCGCCGCGACCAGGTTCTGGGTGGGCGTGGGGATGTCGAGATAGAAGATGCCGACGATCAGCGGGATCGAGACGATCCGCGCCCAAGTCAACAAGGTCGGCAGGGTGAGAAACATCGACCGATTGTGCCGAAGATGCGCCTCAGCCACTGCGAGGACTTTGGAAATAGGGTACGGCCGGTGCCGCCCTCACTCGAGCGAGCGGGGCTTGAACTTGCGCTCGTCGTTGAACAGGAAGGTTTCGGTGACCTTCCAGGGCCTGGGGAGGTGAGTCACATCGCCAAACGGCGCGGCGCGACGCACGGCCTCGATCGCCAGCTGGGTGGTGTCCTTCGCCTGCCGGGGCTGTCGCAACACCTCGATGTGCTTCACGCTGCCGTTGGCATGGAGTTCGACCTCGAGCACAGGGATGGCCAGCAGGACATCCGGTGCCTTGCCGCTGTAGGTCAGCCCCGGGTTCGCGGCCATCAGTTGTTGCGCGATCTGCTGGCGCAACTGCTCGATGGAGCGCGGCTTCTGAGAGGTCGGTGTCGGGGCCATGCTGGGCGCCGGCGGCGGGGTGGCGGGCGCCGCAGGAGCGGGTGGCGCCGGTTGCCGAGGCCACTGCTGGCAGCCGGCGATCATCAAGACGGCAACACCGAGCAGGGCCAGCCACGCCGTGAGCGCTGCGCGGCACCCCAGGTCCGATCGCCTTGCCGGTGGACCTTCAATGCAGGACACGGTAGATCTCCTCGGCCAGTTCCCTGGAAATGCCATCGACCGAGGCCAGATCGTCGACGCTGGCGCTGCCAACGCCGCGCGCGCCGCCAAAGCGCTGCAGCAGCTTGGCCCGCTTGCGCGGACCGATGCCCGCGATGTCCTCCAGCCGGCTGCCGCCCGTTCGCACGCTGGCGCGCTTGGCGCGCATGCCGGTGATCGCGAAGCGGTGCGCCTCGTCACGGATCTGCGCCACCAGCATCAGCGCGGCCGACTCCTTGCCGAGCGCGATCTTGGGCCGGCCGTCAGCGAACAGCAGCTCCTCCAGGCCGATGCGGCGCCCCTCGCCCTTCTCCACCCCGACGATCAGCGCGAGATCCAGGCCGAGCTCCTCGAACACCTCGCGGGCCACACTGACCTGACCACGGCCGCCGTCGACCAGCACCAGGTCGGGCAGGCGCGCCGCGCTGCCGCTGGCGGCCTCCGCGGCACGTGCATAGCGGCGCGCCAGCACCTGGCGCATGGCGGCGTAGTCGTCGCCGGGCGTGACACCCTCGATGTTGTAGCGGCGGTACTGGGCCGACTGCATCTTGTGCTGCTCGAAGACCACGCAGGAGGCCTGCGTGGCCTCCCCGGCCGTGTGGCTGATGTCGAAGCACTCGATGCGCAGGGTGTCGATGTTGTCAGGCGCCAGGTCGAGCGCATCGACCAGCGCCCGGGTGCGGGCGCGCTGCGAGCCCTCCTCGCTGAGCAGCTGGGCGAGCTTGAGCTGGGCGTTCTTGACCGCCATTTCCAGCCAGGACCGGCGCTGGTCGCGCGGCTGGTGCTGCACGGTGACGCGCACGCCACTGGCCTCGGCCAGGGCCTCGACGAGGCCACGGTCGATGGCGTGGCTGGTGATGAGCAGGGGCGGCGGGGCGCCATCGAGGTAATGCTGGGTGATGAAGGCCTCGAGCACCTGGACCTCGATCGCCAAGGGACTGTCACCCTCGGCCACCTCGACCAGCGCACCCGCCTCCTCCACATGGGCTGGGAAGTAAGGCCGGTCGCCGAGGTGGCGACCTCCACGCACCATGGCCAGGTTGACGCAGGCGCGTCCGCCCTGCACCACGGCAGCCAGGATGTCGGCGTCCTTGTCGAAGGCGCCATCGGCATTGCTCTCCACCGACTGCTGGTGCAGCACCCGCGACAAGGCGCCCAGCTGGTTGCGGATCTCGGCCGCCTGCTCGAACTCCAGCGCATCGGCATGGGCCATCATGCGCTGCTGGAGGGCTTCCATCACCTCCTGCTGTTCGCCGAGCAGGAAGCGCTCGGCGTTGCCGACGTCGCGTCTGTAGGCCTCGGCCGAGATCGCGCCGACGCAGGGCGCCGAGCAGCGCTTGATCTGGTGCAGCAGGCAGGGCCGCGTGCGGTGGTTGTAGACCGTGTCCTCGCAGGTGCGCAGCCGGAACACCTTCTGCAGCAGCTGGATCGACTCCTTGACCGCCCAGGCGCTGGGGAAGGGGCCGAAGTAGCGATGCCGCTTGTCCACCGCGCCGCGGTAATAGGCCATGCGGGGGAAGGCATGGGCCGCGAATTTCAGATAAGGGTAGCTTTTGTCGTCGCGAAAGAGGATGTTGAACTTCGGGTTCAACGCCTTGATGAGGTTGTTCTCGAGCAGCAGCGCCTCGGCCTCAGAGCGCACCACCGTGGTCTCCATCCGGGCGATCTTGCCGACCATGTGCCCCACCCGCGTGAGCCCGCCCTCGGCGCCGTGGCGCTTCTGGAAGTAGCTCGAGACCCGCTTCTTCAGACTGCCCGCCTTGCCGACATAGAGCAGCGCGCCCTGGGCGTCGAAGTAGCGGTACACGCCCGGCAGCGAGGGCAGGCCCGCCACCTCGATCAGCAGCTGTTGGCGCTGCGCCTCGCTGGGGTCGAGGGGGTCGACGGGCGCGATCGGCTCGGGGAGAACGGGGCTGTCTGGCATGGGCCTGAATTGTGACGCCGTGCCGCGGCGCGCGGCCTGCCCACCCGCCCCCGTCCTGGGCACTGATCCATTGTTCAACCGGGCGATTCCGACGCCCTGCCCGCCGCCGCATGGCGGCCGACACGCACCGAACCGTGCGGCGTCTGGCTGTCGTTCCCTCGCTGTTCTGGGCTGGTGTCCGGCGCTTGGTCCCCCGGCTTCGATAATCCCAGCCATGCCCCGCCCCGCCCTCACCTGGGACCTGTTCTGCCGCATCATCGACAACCATGGCGATCTGGGCGTGTGCTGGCGGCTCTCTCGCCGCCTTGCCGCGCTGGGGCAGCAGGTGCGGCTGTGGGTCGACGATGCGGCCGCCCTGTCATGGATGGCCCCGCTGGGCGATCCAGCGGTCCAGGTGATGCCCTGGCGGGATCCTGCGCCGGACGAATCCCCGGGTGAGGTGGTGGTCGAGGCCTTCGGTTGCAACCCGCCACCCGCCTTCGTGGCCCGCATGGCCGCCCGGTCTGTGCCGCCGGTGTGGATCAACCTCGAGTACCTCAGCGCCGAGCCCTATGCCGAGCGCTGCCACGGCTTGGCCTCGCCCCAGCAGAGCGGGCCGGGCGCGGGGTTGATGAAATGGTTCTTCTATCCCGGCTTCACCGCCGCGACCGGCGGCCTGCTGCGGGAAGACAGTCTGGGCGGCGATGCGGCGCGCCTCAACGCTGAGGCCTGGCTGGCCTCGACCGGCATCACGCCCTGGCCCGGTGCCCAGCGCATCAGCCTCTTCTGCTACGAGCAGCCGGCCCTGGCAGGCTGGTTGGCGCGGTGGCAAGCCGGCGCGGACGGGCCGGAGGCTGGAGAGGACCGCAGCGAACCAGCCCCCCCCGCGATGAGGCCCCATCTGACGCAGCTGCTGGTCACACCGGGCCCTGCCGCGCAGCAGGTGTCCGCCCTGCTCGGCACCTCCATCGGGCCCGGCAGTCTTTGGGGCGGCGGCTCCCTGCAGGTCCACGGCCTGCCCTGGCTGACCCAGACCGATTTCGACCGGCTGCTCGCGTCCTGCGACCTGAACCATGTGCGCGGCGAGGATTCCCTGGTGAGGGCGCTGTGGGCGCGGCAGCCCTTTGTCTGGCAGCTCTACCCGCAGGCGGACGAGGCCCGACTGCCCAAGCTCGAGGCCTTCCTGGACCTCTACCTGCGGGGGGCTGCGCCCGACCTGGACCGGGCCTTGCGGCGCCGGTTCCGCCATTGGAACGGGGCCGCCTGTGCCCCGCCGGAGCCGGCGCTCGCCACCGACCCATGGGCGGTGCACGCCAGCGCCTGGGCCCACTGCCTGGAAGGACAACAGGACGAACTTGGCGATCTCGGCCGCCGCTTGTGTCGTTTCGTGACGGCGAAACGCTAAAATGATGGGCTTTTCGGGGCGTTTGGCCTGGGCAGAAGATCGCTTGTGCATGGATCGCCAGCGCATCGGCGGGCTGCCGTCACCCCGAGCAACAACCCACCCCGCGGGCCCGCAGCCGTCCCGCCTTGCAAGAACGACAGGATATTGATGAAGATCGCACAGGAAATCCGCGCAGGCAACGTGATCATGCAGGGCAAGGACCCGATGGTCGTGCTCAAGACCGAATACAGCCGCGGCGGACGCAATGCCGCCACGGTGCGCATGAAGATGAAGAACCTGCTCAACGGCTCCGGCGCCGAGGTGGTGTTCAAGGCCGACGACAAGATGGACCAGATCGTGCTCGACAAGAAAGAGTGCACCTACTCCTACTTCGCCGATCCGATGTACGCCTTCATGGACGCCGAGTACAACCAGTTCGAGATCGAGACCGAGAACATGGGTGACGCCCTCCAGTACCTGGAAGACGGCATGCCGGTCGAGGTCGTGTTCTACGACGGCAAGGCCATTTCCGTCGAGCTGCCGACCTCGCTGGTCCGCGAGATCACCTACACCGAGCCGGCTGTCAAGGGCGACACCTCGGGCAAGGTGCTCAAGCCGGCCAAGCTGGCTACCGGCTTCGAGATCTCGGTGCCCTTGTTCGTTGCCACCGGGGACAAGATCGAGATCGACACCCGCACCCACGAATACCGCAAGCGCGTCTGAACCCGCGGGCCTCGGTCCGGTCGTTCACTGAAGGGCACCTGCGGGTGCCCTTTGTCTTGGTCGGTCCGACCCCTCGCCCTTCTCGACAAGATCAATGCATGGCTGAAACACCGCATGGATGAAGGCTCTGGCTTCGACTTCGAGGCGGCCGTCCTCGCGCCGTTTCGCATGCAGCCTGGGCTGCAGCGGCTCGCGCCACAGGCCCGGGTCTTGACGGCGCTCTCGCCCCGGTCCGAGGTCTTCGGGGAGAAGCTGGCCGTCCTTCAGCGGGATGCGGGCGCGGCCCTGCTGTGCACGAAGGGTTTCGACCCCCTCCCCGCCTGGCATGCCTTGGCGCAGGCGGCGGCGGGGGAATGCCCGGCAGCCCTGACAGTGACGCCCGAAGCGGTTCAGGCGCCGCTCCTTGGCTGGCAGGTTCGCTGGGACGGCCGTGACGTCATGCGTCTCGAGGGCACCGCGGCAACCGAGGCATCCGGGAGCCCCTTGCCGTCGCTTGCGTCGCCCGCGCCGCTTTCATGGGTCCAGGCTTGCCAGCCGAATTCCCACCCGCCGACCGGCGACGCTTGCGAACTCGACGCTGCTGTGGGTGCCTGCCTGAGCGCCCTCCCGGTGCCGCTGCGGGTGGCCGGACTGCTCAGCCTGGCCCTGCACCAGGACTTCGCCATCGTCGATGGCGCAGACGCCAGTCTGCCGGCCTTGGCCGTGTGCCTGCCCTCGCACTGGGCGCCCGAGGACAAGATCGGCCGCTCTTTCGCCGCCGTGCACGGCCCGGTGGCCGACAACGCGGTGCTGATCGCCGCCAGCCGCCACCTGATGCAGCTGGTCTGCCAAGCCCAGCGTTGGGAGCGCTTCGTCTGGAACCTGACGCCTCAGACGACCCACGACCAGCATCCTCGGCGCCGTCCGGCGATCGATTGGCCGCAGACCGGCGAGGGCGTGATTTCCGCCGCCCGCTGGCGGACCGAACGGCAGACCTTCCTCCCGCTGCCCGAGCGCCAGCAGGCCGTCTTCACGATCCACGTCGAGGTGCAGCCGCTGGCAGAGGCGATCGATTCACCCCGGCGGGCGGCCGTGCTGCACGCCGCCCTGGGCTCCATGAGCGAGGCGGTACTGGACTACCGTGGCCTGGCCCGCGCCCGCGGCCCCTTGCTGGACTGGCTGGCCGACCGTGCGGGTGCCGCGATCGGCGGTCATCACCCCCCGCTATGAAGACCGCACCCATCGTTCCAGGGCGCTGGGACCCGGTGACCGAGGGCGGTGAGCGCTCGCCAGATCGAGCCGGCCAGCACAACCCGACGGCCGATTGGCCCTCCGAGGCGCAGCGGGTCTTTCTTGACGCTCATGAGCTCCCCAGACGCTGGGCCGGACGCGAGCAATTCACCATCCTCGAGACCGGCTTCGGGCGGGGCCACCACTTCCTGGCCACCTGGGATGCGTGGCGCCGTGACCCGCGGCGCTGCCGGCGCCTGGTGTTCGTGTCGATCGAGGCCCACCCACTCCAGCGCGACGATCTCGCCCGCGCCCACGCGGGCTCGACGCTTGCCCCGCTGGTGGCGGAACTGCAGGCCGCCTGGCCGCCCCTGACGCCCAACCTGCATCCCGTCGATCTGGACGGCGGGCGGGTCCAGCTGCTGCTGGGTTTTGGCCACGTGCCGATCCTGCTGCCGCAGATCGTGGCCTCGATCGATGCCTTCTTTCTCGACGGCGCCTTTTTGGAAGAAGCGATCCCGGGTCATCGGGCAGCCCAGGGCACGCACCAAGAATCACCCCAAGAATCGCCCCCGAGCACACACCCACGCACAGACCCCAGCGCAACCCACCGCACCCACGCGAACCGTGCCCTGGAGCGGCTCGGTCGCCTCGCGGCGCCGGGCGCGATCGCGACCGTCTGCAATGTCACCCCGCCGGTGCTCGATGGCCTGGCCGCGGCCGGGTTCCAGACTGACGGGATGTTCAAGGCGGGCGAACCAGGCGGCATCGCGGTGGCCCGTTTCGCCCCCCGGTACACCGCACCGCCACCTTCAGGCGGTTGGCAGGCCCATGGCGGCCCCCGCGAGGCGCTGATCATCGGCGCCGGCCTGGCCGGCTGCGCCGCCGCCTGGGCGCTGTCCCGCCAGGGCTGGAACTGCCGCCTGATCGACCGCGAGGCCGGCCCGGCGCAGGCCACGTCGGGGAACCCGGCCGGCCTGTTCCACGGCAGCATCCACGCCGATGACGGCCCCCATGCCCGCGCCCACCGCGCCGCGGCGCTGCTGGCGGCGCGGATCGCAGGACCCTGGATCGCCAGCGGCCGGGTCGCGGGCTCGACCGCCGGCTGTCTGCGACTCGACGCCCGGCTATCGGACGCTCGGGCCCGGGAGGTGCTGGCCGCCCAGGGGCTGCCCGTTGGCTATGTGGATTGGGTCGGTCGCGCGGACGCATCCGCGCTGTCTGGCCTCTCGCTGCCCAGTGGCAGCTGGTGGTTCGGTGGCGGCGGCTGGTTGGCGCCGGCCGCCTACGCCGCGGCGCTGCTCGCGGAGTCCGGTGCATCGCTCCAGGCCGGGCAGGCGGTCGCCTCGCTCAGGCACGTCCCGGTTGGAGGCCATCAAGGCGGCGGCCTCTGGCAGGCGCTGGACGCCCAAGGCCGGGTGATCGGCGCTGCGCCAGTGCTGGTGCTGGCCAATGCGCTCGATGCGCAGCGACTGCTCCCCGCCAGCGCGGGCGCTTGGCCCCAGCGTGCGGTGCGCGGGCA
>CAISYQ010000159.1 GCA_903889735.1 uncultured Methylibium sp. | reverse complement strand
GTGCAGCGCCTGCTGCAGTTCATCGAGCGGGAGGTCGATCCCGCCGCCCCGCTCTTGGTGGCGGGTGACTTCAACGACTGGGGCGAGCGCCTCGATCCGCCGCTGCGCGCGGCGGGCTTGAGCCGGGCGGTGGCGCCCATGCTGGTGCAGGGCGGTGAGGGCAGCCCGGGCAGCCAGGGCGGGCCGGACACGCGCCCGCCGCTCGGCCTGACCTTTCCCTCGCTGGCGCCGCTGTTCGCGCTCGACCGCATCTACACCCGCGGCCTGGGCTGCGCGTCGGTCTTCGTGCCACGCGGCAGCCACTGGGCCCGGATGTCGGACCACCTGCCGCTGGTGGCCGAGTTTGAGCGGCCGGGGGCGGCGCCATGACCGACGCCAAGGCATTGACGGCAGAAGCGCCCAAAGCGTCTGAAGCGCCTGAAGCGCCTGAAGCGACACCGGCGGGGGCAACGACCCCCGCCGCGCCCGCCCCAACCGGCTATGTACCGAACCAGGCCGTCTACACCGGCGGCAACGAGGTCACGCTGCTGCGCGGTGGCGACGCGCTCTTTCCGGCCATGCTCGAGGCCCTGGCCGCGGCAACCAGCGAGGTCTGGCTGGCAACCTACATCTTCGATGACGACGAGGCGGCCCGTGGCGTGGCAGGGGCGTTGGCCGCCTGTGCGCGGCGCGGCGTGAGCGTGCGGGTGGTGGTCGATGGCTTCGGCAGCCAGCATGCGCTGGACACGGTGAGGGGTTGGCTCGAGCCTTCCGGCGTGGCGCTGGCGGTGTTTCGCCCGGTGAGCGGCTGGCGCAGTTGGCTGCAGCCGGGTGCCCTCAGGCGGCTGCACCAGAAGCTGTGTGTGGTGGACGGCCAGATTGGCTTCGTCGGCGGCATCAACCTCATCGATGACCGCCATGACCTCAGCCATGGCTGGTCCGAGCTGCCCCGGCTCGACTACGCGGTGCGGCTGCGCGGACCGGTCGTCGGACCGGTCGAGCAGACGGCGCGGGCGATGTGGACGCGCGCGGCCGTCGGCCGGGACTGGCGGGGCGAGGTCCGTCGCATCGCCCACAGCGGCCAGCCGATCACCCGGGTGCGCCGGCTGCTGGGCCGCATGCGCCTGGGCCTGCGCCCGCCGTCTGGGCCCGTGGCGGCCGAGACGGCCCTGCCGCCCATGCGCGCCGCGCTGTTGGTGCGCGACAACCTGAGGCAGCGGCGCGGCATCGAGCGCCACTACATCGATGCACTCGAGGCCGCCCGCGAGCAGATCGACCTGGTCTCGCCGTACTTCTATCCTGGGCTGACCTTCCGCCGGGCCCTGCTCGCAGCGGCCCGGCGCGGGGTGCGTGTGCGGCTGCTGATGCAGGGCAAGATCGATTACCGCTTCGCCGCACTCGCCGCGCGGGCGCAGTACGCTGAGCTGATCGCCCACGGCGTGCGCATCTACGAGTACACCCCCGCCTTCCTGCATGCCAAGGTGGCGCGGGTGGACGACCGCTGGGCCACGGTGGGCAGCTCCAACATCGATCCGGCCTCGCTGCTGGTGAACCTCGAGGCGAACATCGTGGTGCGCGATGCCGGCTTCGTGACGGCGCTGGCCGGGGAGCTCGAGCGCGACTACGCCGCTGCCCGCGAGATCACCGCACCGCCGCCCCTGGCCGGCTGGCGGCGCTGGCTGCAGCGCGGTTTCGTGGCCTGGGCGGCCGGCACCTACCTGCGGCTGGCCGGCAACCGGGAGCCCTATTGATGATGCGGGCCGGCGCTGCGCCACCCGGCTGCGAGGCCGCCGCTCGGGGTGATCTGGTCGTTGAGCGTCCCGAGGGCCTGTACTGCCCGCCGGGCGATTTCTACATCGACCCCTGGCGGCCGGTGCACCGCGCCGTGATCACCCATGCCCATGCCGACCACGCGCGCGCCGGCCACGCCCATTACCTGGCGGCGGCCCCGGGCGCGGGCGTGCTGCGGGCGCGCCTGGGGGCGATCACGCTGCAGACCCTGGCCTATGGCGAGCGGATCGACCACTTCGGCGTGCGCCTGAGCCTCCACCCCGCCGGCCATGTGCTGGGTTCGGCGCAGGTCCGGCTGGAGCATGCCGGGCGGGTCTGGGTGGTCTCGGGCGACTACTTCCTGGCCGGCGCGGCTGACGACCCGGCCGAGGGCAACCTCACCTGTGCGCCCTTCGAGCCGGTGCGCTGCCACTGCTTCGTCACCGAGTCCACCTTCGGCCTGCCGGTCTACCGCTGGCGGCCGCAGCGCGCCGTGTTCGCCGAGATCGACGACTGGTGGCGGGCCAATGCCGCCGCCCGCCGCCCCAGCCTGCTGATGGGCTACAGCTTCGGCAAGGCGCAGCGGCTGCTGGCGGGGGTCGATGCGGGGATCGGGCCGCTGATCGTGCATGCCGCGGTCGAGCCGCTGAACCGCGCCTACCGAGAGGCCGGTGTCGCGCTGCCACCCACCCGACTGCTGAGCGCGGTGACCGATCCTGCCGAGCTCCGCGTGGCCTTGGTCGTCGCCCCGCCCAGCGTGGCTGGCAGCACCTGGGCCCGTCGCCTGGGGGGGCCGACTCGCCGCGGCGAAGGGCAGGGGGAGGGCGCCAGCGACGCCTTCGTCAGCGGCTGGATGCAGGTGCGCGGTGCCCGCCGCCGGCGGGGCGTGGACCGCGGCTTCGTGCTGTCGGACCACGCCGATTGGCCGGGTCTGATGCGCGCCATCGCCGCCACCGGCTGCGAGCGCGTCATCGTCACCCATGGCGATGAGGCGGTGATGGTCCGCTGGCTGCGGCAGCAGGGCCTGCAGGCGGGTTCGTTCCGCACCGAATATGGGGACGATGCGCTGGAGGTGGCGCCGGCCGCGGGGACGGATCTTCTGGCCAGGCCTGAGCCCGAGGCGATGGGACCGGATCCCGTGGAGGGTCCTGCCAGCCCGGACACCCCCGCCGGGCCGGCGCAGGCTTTGGCCGCCGGCCCCCTGCCATGAAGCGCTTCGCCCGCCTGTACGCCGAGCTCGACGCCACCACCTCCACGGCGGCCAAGGTGGCGGCGCTGTGCCGCTATTACGCCGAGGCCGCGCCGGCCGACGCCGCCTGGGCGACCTACTTCCTGGCCGGCGGCCGGCCCCGGCGCGCCGTGCCCAGCGCCACGCTGAGGGCGCTGGCCTGCGAGGCCGCCGGCATCGACGACTGGCTGTTCGAGGCCTGCTACGAGGCGGTGGGCGACCTGGCCGAGACCCTGGCCCATGTGCTGCCGCCGCCGACCCGGGACGAAGACTGGCTGGGCCTGGCCGAGTGGGTCTTGCAGCGCCTGCTGCCGCTGCGAGCGATGCCGCCCGAGGCGCAGGCTGCGGCCGTGCGCGCCTGCTGGGACGGCCTGGACGCCGGCGGGCGCTTCCTGTTCTTCAAGCTCGTGGGCGGGGGTTTTCGCGTCGGCGTGAGCCAGCTGCTGGTGCAGCGGGCCCTGGCCGCCCATGCGGGCCTGGAGGCGCCGCTGTTGGCCCAGCGCATGATGGGCTACACCGATGTGGGCCGCCATCCGGATGCCGCAGCCTTCGAGGCGCTGATCGCCCCGGCGCAGGGGGGGGCGGCAGGTGAGGCCGGCCAGCCCTATCCCTTCTTCCTCGCGCATTCGCTGGCCCATGAGCCGGTCCATGACCTGGCGCATGAGCTGGCCCCTGACCGGGTGCAGGAACAGGGGCCTCACCAGCAGCCGGATCAGGACCTGGCGCATGGTCCGGTGCATGACCCGGTGCAGGGCGCGATCGCCGGCCGGGGTCTGGATGCCCGGCTGGGCTCGCCGCTGGCATGGTCGGTGGAGTGGAAGTACGACGGCATCCGTGCCCAGATCGTGCGCCGCCGCGCTGGTGGCGGCGCCTCGGACCCGGGCCCTGGCGGGACCGCCGGCGTCTGGATCTGGTCGCGCGGCGAGGAGTTGGTGACCGAGGCCTTCCCCGAGGTGGCGTCTCTGGCCCTCGCACTCCCCGAAGGCACGGTGCTAGATGATGAACTGCTGGTCTGGCCGCCCGGTGACGAGCGCCCAGCGTCCTTTTCGCGCCTGCAGCAGCGGTTCGGACGCCGCACCTTGGGCCGCAAGCTGCTGGCCGAACAGCCGGTTCGCTTCGTCGCCTACGACCTGCTGGAGTGGGCCGGCATCGACCGCCGTGGCGAACCCCAGCGCGAGCGGCGCGCGCTGCTCGAGGCCGCCTTGACGGGGTCGGGGTTGCAGGCTGCGCCGCGCCTGTCGGCGTCCTGCTGGTCCGAGGTCGCGGCCTGGCGCGCCCGGGCCCGCGAGCGCGGCGTCGAGGGCCTGATGCTCAAGCACCTCGACGCGGCCTATGGCATCGGTCGGCGCAAGCTCCAGGGCCCGCACGCCAGCGGCTGGTGGAAATGGAAGCTCGACCCGATGCGCGTGGACGGCGTGCTGATCTACGCACAGGCCGGACATGGTCGCCGCGCCGGGCTCTGCACCGATTACAGCTTTGCGGTCTGGAATCGGCCGCCGCGCGACGCGGCCGAGGCCCAGGCGGTGGTGGAGGCCATCGCCGCGCGCCGTCCCCCGGAACCCGCGGCTGGACCACCGCCTCTCCATCCGGCGAGCCAGCCGTCACCCCACCCCGCGAGCGCGCCGCCCCCGCTGCAGCTGATCCCCTTCGCCAAGGCCTATTCCGGCTTGAGCGATGCGGAATTCAAGGCGGTGGACCGGGTGATCCGTGCCAGCACGGTCGACAAGTTCGGTCCGGTGCGCAGCCTGCGGCCGAGTCTGGTCTTCGAGCTCGGTTTCGAGGGGCTGGGCCGCAGCGCGCGCCACAAGAGCGGCATCGCGCTGCGTTTTCCCCGCATGATCAGGCTGCGACCCGACAAGCCGCTGCACGAGGCCGACACCCTGCAGACACTGGAGTCCCTGCTGGACGAGGTGGCAGGCACGAGCGGGTAGCATGGTCTTCGATGTCCATTGCGCCCTCGCTTCGGTGGTGGCCTCCACCCTTGAATCTTCCTGATGAACGCGCCTGACCCCCTGCACCCACCGCTGCAGCCGCTGCTTGAATCGGCCGCCCCGGCGGGCCACGATACCGCCGCCGAGGAGGGCGTGCCGGTGTCGGTCAAGATCCGGGAGCGTCTGAAGGCCCAGCGCCGGCGCTTCCACGCCAACGACAACATCGCCGCCTTCATCGAGCC
>CAISYQ010000158.1 GCA_903889735.1 uncultured Methylibium sp. | reverse complement strand
GGAATGGACGCCCACCGCATTGCTGCTGCTGGTGGGTGTGCTCAATCTGCGGCTGCTACTGCGGCAGGACACCGTTGCGGGCCCCGCCGGCTGGAAGCTGCGGCTCATCCCCCGGCGCCTGCGCGAGCACGCCAGCCCCTGGGCGGTGATCGCCACCGGCGTGCTGTTCGCCGCAGTGTTCGATACGGCCACCCAGGCCTCGGCATGGGGCTATGTGGCCAGCAACCAGGGCGGCGGCTGGCTCGCGGCGCTGCTGGCCGGTGCTGTGTTCACGGCCGGCATGGTGATCACCGACACGCTCGACGGCCGACTCATCTGCCGGGTAGGGCGCCTTGGCGCCCGCGATCCTGCCGTCGGCAGCCGCTTGCGCCGCCGCCTGGGTTGGATGGTCGTGCTCATGTCCTTCGGCGTGGCGGGCTACCGCATCGCCCAGAGTTTCCTGCCCGAGATCGAACCGGGTGATGGCGCCCTCACATTGCTGGGTCTGTCGCTGGTGGGGGCCGTGCTCGGGTTCGGGCTGTGCTCGCGCCCTCGCAGCGGGGTTGCGCTGCCGCCAACCGGTAAGACCTGAGGTACGAGACCCTCATTTGATTTTTTGCCTTCCTATCCTTCTCGTTCAAGAAAACCAACAGGAGTCCCCATGGCCATCAAACGCCCCACGCACGAACAGCTCAAGCAAGTCGCCCTCGATCTGGGCATCCACCTCAGCGACGACGAAGTCGCCACCTACAACAAGCTGCTGCAGCCCAATTTCGACGCCTACGACCTGGTGGACTCGCTGCCGGACTACGTACCGGCGGTGAAGTACCCGCGCACGCCGGGCTACCGCCCCGGCCCCGAAGAAAACCCCTACGGCGCCTGGTACATGAAGTCCACCATCCCCGGCGCGTCCGAGGGCAAGCTCAAGGGCAAGACGGTGGTGCTGAAGGACAACGTCTGCGTGGCGGGCGTGCCGATGATGAACGGCTCCAGCACGATGGAGGGCTACATCCCCAACGTGGACGCCACCGTTGTCACCCGGCTGCTCGATGCGGGCGCCACCGTGGTCGGCAAGTCCGTCTGCGAGCATTTTTGCTTCTCGGGCGGCTCGCACACCAGCGACTCCGGCCCGGTCCACAACCCCTGGCGCAGGGGCCATTCGGCGGGCGGCTCTTCCTCGGGCAGCGCGGCGCTGGTGGCCGCGGGTGAGGTCGACCTCGCCATCGGCGGCGACCAGGGCGGCTCGATCCGCATGCCGGCGGCCTTCTGCGGCATCTACGGCATGAAGGCCTCGCACGGGCTGGTGCCCTACACCGGCATCATGCCCATCGAGCTCACCATCGACCACACTGGCCCCATCACGGCCAACGTGAGCGACAACGCGCTGATGCTCGAGGTGCTGGCCGGCCCGGACGGGCTGGACCCGCGCCAGCATGCGGGCCGCGAATCGCAGCCCTACACCGAGCTGATGAAGGGCGGCGTGAAGGGCCTGCGCATCGGCATCGTGACCGAGGGCTTCGGCTGGGACAACTCCATGCCGGCCCTGGACGCCCAGGTCCGCAAGGCCGCCAAGCGCTTCAAGAAGCTGGGCGCCACGGTGTCCGAGGTGTCGGTGCCGATGCACCGCATGGGCACGGCCATCTGGCTGCCGGTGGCCGCCGAGGGCGCGACCCAGCAGATGATGAAGGACAACGGCCACGGCTTCAACTGGAAGGGCCTGTACGTCACCAGCATGGTCGACTTCCACGCCGGCTGGAAGGCCCGCGCCGACGAGCTCTCCGACCCCCTGAAGCTCACCATGGTGCTGGGCGAGTACTTCATCAAGCACTACCGCGGCCACTTCTACGCCAAGGCACAGAACCTGACCCGCCAGCTGACCCAGGCCTACGACGACGCGCTGAAGGACTTCGACCTGCTGCTGATGCCCACGCTGCCCATCACCGCCAGCAAGCTGCCGGCGCCGGGGGCTTCGATCGAGGAGTCGGTGGCACGCGCCTTCGAGATGATCTCCAACACCGCCCCCTTTGACGCCACCGGCCACCCGGCCATGAGCATTCCCTGCGGTCTGGTCGACGGCCTGCCGGTCGGCATGATGCTGATTGGTCGCCGCTACGAGGAGGGCACCATCTACCGCGGCGCCTACGCCTTCGAGCAGGCGGGAGACTGGCGCAAGATCTGACGCTGCCGAGCGGCCCACCCGACCGACCCCTGCAGATGCAAGGGGTCGGCTGGCGGGGCCGGGGTTACTTGTCCTCCATCACCCAGACGCCGTCCCATTCGCCTGGCGGCGGATCGGCGCGCAGCCGCTCGCAGCGGTCGATGTACATCTGTGACAGCCGGTCCTGGGGGTTCCTGCGCAAGGCCTCGCGGAAGGCCTTGCCCGCCTCGTCCCAGCGCCCGGCGCGGTACTTCCCCACGCCGTCGTTGAACTGGTTGACCACGTCCATCAGGTTGGGGAAGGTCTCCGGGTCGTGGTGGTCGAGCAATTCATAGACCGCCACGGCCTGGGTCTTGCCCTTGACGACCACCCGATCCACCTCGCGCAGGCGGTAGGTGCCCTTGAGGCGGGCGACCGTGAACTCGCTCACCAGGATGCTCGAGAAATACTGCTTGCAGGCCGATTCCAGCCGCGCGGCGAGGTTCACGCCGTCACCGATCACGGTGAAGTCCATGCGTTTGCTCGAGCCGATGTTGCCCGAGACCACGATGTCGCTGTTGAGCCCGATGCCCATGTGCACGGGCCGCTTGCCTTCGGCGACCCGCGAGGCGTTCCAGACGCGCAGGCGCCGGATCATGGCGATGGCCGTGCGCATGGCGCGGTCCTCGTCGTCTTCGTGCGCCATCGGGATCCCGAAGGCGGCCATGATGGCGTCGCCGATGAACTTGTCCAGCATGCCGCCCTCGCGCTGGATGCAGTCGACCATGATCTCGAAGTACTCGTTGAGCAGGCTCACGGTGGCCTGCGGGCCGAGGTCTTCGGTCAGCGTGGTGAAGCCACGGATGTCGGTGAACAGCACGGTGGCCATCACGCTCTTGCCGCCCATGAGCTCGGCACCGGTGGCGAGCACCTGATCGGCGATGGATGGGTCCATGTAGCGCGACATCGTGGACTTCATGCGCTTCTCGCTGGAGATGTCCTCCAGCAGCATCATCGAGCCCAGGCGTTTGCCTTCGCCGCTGACCAGCGGCATGACCGTCAGGTTGACCGACACTTTTTCCTCGTCCAGCAACAGCTCGCCGTCCATCGTGACATCCGTCTGCTGGCTTTCCTCCACGCGACCGATCTTGTCGATCACCCAGGCATTGGCATCCGCGAACAGGGCATCGGCCTTGGCCTTGGCCAGATCCTTTTCCGTGCGCCGCAGGATGCGCCGTGCCGACAGGTTGGAGGTGACGATGTGACGGTCGGTGTCCAGCGTGAGGACGCCGCTGGACATGGACTGCAGCATGCTGTCGTTGTAGTTGCGCATGTTCTGCACGTCGGCGAACAACTTGGCGTTCTCCAGGGCGATCGAGATCTGCGCCGTGAAGGCCTTCAACCGGCCCTCGTCCTCGGCGTTGAACGGCCCGCCCCGCTTGTTCAGCACCTGCGTGACCCCGATCACCTTCCCGTTCTGGTTGACGATGGGCACGCACAGGATGGAGCGGGTGAAGAAGCCAGTCCGCTTGTCGAAGCTCGGGTTGAAGCGCAGGTCCGAGTAGGCGTAGGGGATGTTGATCGTGCGGCCGGAGCTGAAGGCCGCCCCGGCGATGCCGGCATGGTTGGGCAGGCGGATCTGCATCGACTGCAGGCCCTCGCCGACCTCGGACCAGAGCTCGCCAGTCTTCTCGTCGTTCATGAAGAGGGTCGAACGCTCGGCGTTGAGCATGCGGGTCGCCTCGCTCATCACCTTGCGCAACAGCACCCGGATGTCGATCTCCGAGGTGAGCTCCGACACCACTTCCAGGAATTCCATTTCCTGGGCACGCAGGCGTTGCATCCGCTCGATCGTCTGCATGCTCTGCAGCGCCAGCGTGCTGTGTTCGGTCATGGCCGTGAGCAGGTCGTGGTCGGCGCGCGTGAACCGGCCCTTGCGCTTGTTCAGCGCCTGCGATACGCCGATGATTTCGCCGCGCGCGGTACGGATCGGCACGCAGATCACGCTGCGGGTGACGAAGCCGGTCTGTTGGTCGTTGTCCCGGTTGAAGCGGGGATCGGCGTAGGCGTCGTGGACGATGAGGCTCTCACCGGTGGTGAAGGCATGCCCGGCCAGCCCCACCGAGTTCAGGAAGCGGATCTCGCGGTGCGAGCTGCCCATCGCGACACGGGAAAAGAGCTCGTTGGTCTGCGGGTCGTTCAGAAACAGCGATCCCCGCTCCGCGTCGAGTTCACGCGAGGTCACCTCCACCAGCGATGCCAGCACCTCCTGCAAGGTGTCTCCGCCTGACACCTTGCGGGTGATGCCGAGCAGGATCTCGGCAAACCGCAGCTTTCGGCGCAGCTGCTCCTCACTGGAACTCTTCACCGCGGGCGTCTTGGATCGGGTCGGTGTCTGGGGCATGGCTTGCCTCACGAGGAAGTGGGCGGTGGCTGGAGCATTTCGCGAAGGCTCGACACCGTCTGCTTGAGTTGCAGGTTCTCTGCATACAGGTCGCGGACCGCGGCCTGCTGTTTGCGGTCGTGCTCGATGCCCAGGCGCTCGAGGGAGTCCCGCAGCGATACGGCCGTCGCCTTCAGTTGGTCGATCTCAAGCTGCGACTGCACCAGCGTCTTCTGAACGGCGGCGTCGCGCTCGATGCGGGCGCTCTCGAGAGCGCCACGCAGGGACACCGCGGTGGCCTTGAGCTGGTCGATTTCCTGTTGCGCCTGCATCACGGACCGCTGGACGGCCGCTTCGCCGTCGATCCGCGTCGCATCCAGCGCATCCCGCAGCGACACCACGGTGGACTTCAACAAGGACACCTCCTGCGAGGCGGCGGCCACCGCGGCCTGGATGCCCGCGTCCTTGGCTGCGACCGTCTGCTCCAGCGTCGCGCGCAAGGAGGTCAGGGCCGCGCGGAGGTCTTTGACCTCGGCACTCAGTTCGAGGATTGCTTGCCGTTGATCGGCGCTGGCAGCAGGATCGGACAAAGGGGGTTTCGGTGGGATCAGGTGTCAACTCATTCTGCCCCAAGGCCCGGTCGACCCTCGGACTCAAGCGTCTGCGTCGCCTCTTCCGGTCATCAGGCCAAAACCGGCGATCCACTCCGGGATCGGCTGGTAGCAGCGCACGACGGCCTCATAGCGGCCCCCCGTGGCGGCGTTCATGGCGGCATGCGCGGCCACCCAGGTCTTCACCTCATGGGCGGAGGCCCCGGCGGCTTCGGTGATGGCGGCGTTGCCGATGCCATCGAGCGCCGCCCAGTCCTGGCTGACGAGGTGCGCCATGAAGGCCTGGTCCCAGGCCGGGTTGAGGGCCTGCAGTGGGCTGTCGCCCCGGGCAAAGGCTTGGGCGGCTTCCACCGTGCGCTGCTGCCGCAGGGTCCGCGCCTCGGGGCTGGGGTGGCGCCCGGCGATCAGGCGTTCGGCCACCTCGGGCGGGGCGTTCGCGATCAACGGGATCGGCGGGTTGTGCGAGAGCCCGCCGGAGCCGATGAAGAGCACGCGCTGCCCCAGGCCGCGGGCGAATTGCCCCACCGCCGCGCCGAGCTGGCGGGCCCGGCGCAGGCTGATCAGCGGCGGCGCCACGCAGTTGATGAACAGGGGGATGACGGGGTAGCGGTCGATGGCGCCGGTCAGCTCCTGCAGGGGCTGGGCAAAGCCGTGGTCGACCACCATGCGGTAAGAGAGGGCGACGTCGAGATCACTGGCCACCAAGTGTTCCGCGCACGCTTCGGCCAGTGCGCGCGGGACCGGCAGCGGGCCGGCGGGCGTGTCGTAGTCGCCGATCGATGTCGCCGCGATGCCGACGCACACCTGGGGCAGGGCGTCGAGGAAGAAGCCGTTGTAGTGGTCGGGCGCGAACAGCACGATGAGCTCGGGATCGAAGGCGGCCACCTCCTCGCGCATCTGCGCCAATTGCACCTGCGTGGCCTGAACGATGGCGGCCTCGGGGTCCACCCGTCCCTTCAGGGGCGAGTGCGACAGGCAGTGCAGCAACGCTTGCGGCTTCATGGCGCGACCCTCAAGTTCGTCACGGTCCGACCCGCTCGGCCTGCGGCACGGCCTCGCCGCGCAGGAAGGCCAGGTGGATGCGGTCGAAGCTCTCGGTGTCCTCGAACTGCGGCCAGTGGCCGCAGCCATCGATCACCGTGAACAGCGCGCCGGGAATCATCGAGGCCATGCGCCGCCCCTCGGAGACGTCGGCCGTGGGATCGTCGGAGGTCCAGATCACCAGGGTGGGCGCCTGGATGCGGGCGTAGTCGGGGGCGCGCAGCAGGTTGCGTTGGCGCACCTCCATCTCCTGCAGCACCATGTTATGGGCCATGCCCTGCTTCATCTCCGGGCGGGCGTAGATGGCCTGCCGGGTCGCTACCAGATCGTCATAGGCGTCGCGCTTGTCGGCCATCAGCCACTCGACACGCGCCCGGATGAACTCCCAGCTCGGGTCGCTGGCCGCGCGCAGCGACAGGGACTTGAGCCGCTCCATCACTACCGGATCGGCCTGCGAGCCGCCCGCGGTGTTGAGCACCAGCCGGTCGACCCGCTGCGGCTGGTCGATCGCCAGCCGCGCGGCCACCCAGCCACCCAGGGATTCGCCCGAGACATGGGCGCTCGCCAGGCCGACGGCGTCCATGAAGTCGCACAGATGGCGCTGGTAATGGGCGATCTCCAGATCCTCCGTGGCCAGGTCCGACCAGCCGTGGCCGATCATGTCGATCGCCCAGACCGAGAAATGCTCGGCATGGCTGCGCAGGTTGCGGACATAGGCCTCGGCATGGCCGCCGACGCCGTGCAGGAAGATCAGCGGCGGGTTCTTCGGGTCGCCGGCGTGCAGGTAACGGGTGCGTACCGGGCCGGCGTCCACCCAGCCTTGGGAGAACGGGGTGTTGCGCAGTTCGGCCCAGATGCTGCGGTGGGTCAAGGGGGTCAAGGGCTTCTCCGGGGGTCAGGGATGGGGACGGTCAGGCGCCAGGGCGAGCACCTGGTCCAGTGCGGCCTGGAGCAGCCTCTGCGCCGCCTCGGGGTCGTGCAGGGCCGCGCCATGCCGCCAGGCAATGATGCCGTCCGGGCGGACCAGCAGGGCCCCGGCCTCGGCGATGCCCCGAACCCGCTGCCAGTCGCAGTAGGGATCGATCAGGCCGCTCTCGCTCATGGCACCGATCACGCGGCATTGCAGATAGGGGCGCGCCAGCGCCTCGACGGCGTGCGCCCAGGCCCCGCCCGCCAGGCCGGTGAGCAGCGTGAAGCGGCCCTGTCCGACGACATCCAGGGTCGAGACCCTCAGGCCGCGGTGGTTGACCAGCCAGACATGCGGCAGCTTGGCGCCCGGGCGGGCGCTGGCCTGCAGGTGCAGCGTCGGGTCGCGGGCCCAGGTCTCCGCCTCAAGCAGGGGATCGGGGATGACCGCGCCCGAGACGCAGCGCTGGTTCATCTCGATGCCCTGGGCGTTGAACTCGGTGTTCTTCAGCGCCAGCGCCTCGGCCACCGCCTCGCGGGCGGCCACACCCTCCGGCCCTGGATCGGCGAAGCGGGCGATGCCCGCCGCCACCGGGTTGGCAGCCCCCTCCACCCGCAACGCCGCCTTGAGCGGCGCGTAATCCAGCCGCGACTGGTTGGCCCGCTGCACCACCTGGCGCCCGACGGGCGCGCGCTCCTCGCTGTAGCTGTCGAGCAGGGCGTCGCCCGCATGACCCTGGATCACGTAGGCGAGCTTCCAGGCCAGGTTGAAGGCGTCCTGCACGCAGGTGTTGAGCCCCAGCCCGCTGGAGGGCGGGTGGCGGTGCACGGCATCGCCGCCGCACAGCACCCGGCCGTGGCGGTATTCGGGGGCATGCGCCTGGTTCACGTACCAGACCGAGCGGCGCTCGATCTGCACGTCCACCTGCTCATCACCGATCAGGGTGCGGATGCGCGAGAGCACCAGCTCGTCGCTCAGGTCGGGCTCGCCCTTGGAGAGGTCGAAACCCCAGCCCGCGATCCATTGGTGCCAAGGCCGCACCGCCCGCAGCAGCCCCATGCCGATCTCGCCGAAGCTGGCCGAGGGCGTGACGATCCAGTACAGGATGCTGGGCCGGTGCTGCACATAGCGGCTGAGGTCGGCCTGAAACTGGATGTAGACCGTGCCGGCGCGGGCCAGCGTGCCCTCGACCTTCAGGCCGGCGTCCTCCATCACCTGGGATTTCGCGCCATCGGCCCCGATCAGGTAGCGGGCGCGCAGCGTGTAGCGCCGCTCGCTCAGCCGGTCCTGCAGCTCGACCGTCACGCCCTCGGCGTCCTGCACATGCGAGAGGTATTCGGTGTTGCAACGCAGCCCGGCACCGCGCTGCGCGGCGTGGTTGATCAGCACCGGCTCGATCAGGTGCTGGGGAATGTCCATCAGCGGGCAGGGGCTGCCCTTCAGGTAGTCGCCATGGCGGTCGTCGCCGGTGCCCCAGGTGCGGATGCGCAGCAGCTCCGCTCCCGCCAGGCTGGTGGCGAACAAGGTGTCGCCCATCTGCGACCAGGGCGTGCCGTGCAGGCCGACGGCCGGCTCCACACCGAGGTCGCGGAACACCTCCATCGCCCGCTGGTTGATGATGTGGGCCCGCGGCGTGTCGGCCAGCCAGTTCCAGCGCGACACCAGCTGGCAGCGCACGCCCAGCCCGGCCAGGGCCAGCGCCAGGGTGGCGCCGGTCGGGCCGGTGCCGACGATGAGGACGTCGGTGTCGAAGGCCGCCTCAGGCGGCGGCGCGGGCGTCGGGCTCATGCGCTCAGGGCCGGATGACCACGTTGGTGAAGCCGCCGTTGCGGGTTTCCACGGCGGCCAATGCTTCGTTGATCTGCTCCAGCCCGAAGCCCACATGCTCGTAGACCGACAGGTCGAGCACGCCCTGCTCGGCCATGGCCGCCATGTCCTGGCCTTCCCCGGCGGTGAACCACAGCGAACCGATCAGCGACAGCTGCTGGCACATCAAGGGGAAGGGCTGGAGCGCGATCGGATCGGCCACGCCGCCGATCGACACCGCCTTGCCGCCACGGCGCAGGCCCGCGAAGGCGTCCAGCACATGGCTCACCGGCGCATTCGGCCCCAGGGCCTGCAGCACCATGTCCACACCCAGGCCGCCGGTGTGCTCGCGCGCCACCTCGCCACTGGGTCGCTCGCCCAGCACGATGGGGTGGATGCGTTCGGGCGCCAGCGCCTTCAGCCGCTCGAGCAGGGCCAGGTTGCGCCCGGTGGCGAAGATCCTGCGAGCGCCCATGGCCAGCGCCAGCAGGGTGCCGCCCAGACCCAGCGTGCCGGTGGCGCCGTCGATCAACACGGTCTGGCCGGCCCCGAAGCCGCCCTTGCGCAGGGCCGAATAGGCCGTGCCCAGGTAGCCGAAGCGCGCGCCCTGGTCGAAGGACACCGAGGGCGGCAGGACCACCAGATTGATCGCCGGGGCGGTGAGGAACTCCGAGAAGCCGCCGTAGGGGTAGTCCTCGTAGATCTGCTGCGAACCCGGCCCGAAGCCGAAGTAGCCCTGGAAGGTGTAGGCCGGGCAGTTGACCGGCTCGAGCCGGCGGCAGGCCTCGCAGCTGCCGCAGGACAAGCCCGGGTTGACGTAGACACGGTCGCCGCGCTTCACCCCGCGCACCTGGCTGCCGACCTGCTCGACCACGCCCGCGGCGTCCAGGCCGAAGATGGCCGGCAGCTTGGGCAGCGGCAGGAAGGGGAACCACTTCGGGTAGTTGCTCACCACGTTGTGCAGGTTGGGCACGACCCCGCAAGCGTGGACCTTGACGAGCACATCGGTCGGGCGCACCTGCGGCAGCTCGATGGTGTCGACATGGAAGGGGCCGCCGACTTCGTGCAATCGCGCAGCGCGCATGGTCTTCATGGTGAGGTCTCCTGGGGGGCTGGTGTCGAGGCGACATGCTAGGAAGCGGCCGCACCAGCGTCCAATGCTTTGTCCACATGCGGGTTATCCTCAAAACGGATAACCAGACCCGCGGCGCCTCCCCTTTGATGCGCCTCATCTTCGGAGCCTTCCACCCGCCATGGACGCCCAACTGCTCGGCTACTTCCTCAAGGTCAGCGAGACCGGCAGCATCAGCCGGGCCGCGCGCGAATTGCACCTGTCGCAGCCCGCCCTGTCCCGGCACATGGCCGCGCTGGAGCATGGCCTGGGCGCCTCGGTGTTCGTGCGGACCGGTGGCGGTGTCACCCTCACCGAGGCCGGACGCCTGCTGGCCAGCCGCGCCCAGCCGCTGCTGCGGCAATGGGACATCCTGCGGGAGCAGGTGGGCGCGACCGCGGCAGGCCACCTCTCGCTGGGGATTTCGCCGTCCTGGCACGACGCCGTGACGGCCGATTTCGTGCAGCAGTTGATGGCCGCCCACCCCGAGGTGCAGCTGCGGGTGCATGAAGGCCCCAGCCATGTGCTGCGCGACGCCATGGCCGCCGGCCTGCTGGATTTGGCGGTGATTCCCTTTGCTGCGGCGGCCGTCAAGGGCTATGCGCAGAGCCCGCTGTTGCGCGAGCCGGCAGTGCTGGTCGGCCCGGCCAGCGCAGGCCTGCGCCGGGAGGCGCCGGTGTCCATCGACCGGCTGGCGGGCCTGCCGCTGGTGCTGCCCAGCCGCCCCAACGCCCTGCGGGCCCAGGTGGAGCAGGCGCTGGAGCGGCGCGGCCAGACCTTCCGACTGGCCGCCGAGGTCGATACCGTGGCGCTGTGCCTCAGCATGGCCCGCCGGGGTGTGGCACACACCGTCGTGCCCAGCCTTGCGGTCTGGGGCGACGCCGCCCGCGAGGGCCTGGGCTGGGCGCCCGTCACCGGCCTCCAGATGAACTGGATGCTCTGCGAGAACCAGGCCCGCCAGACGGCGCCGGCCGTGAGCCGGGCGCGGGCCCTGTTCATGGAGATCGCGGTGTCCCGGTGGCCGGCAGCGCGGCCCGGCAAGGTGACATTGCCGTTGAGCCTCGGGCCGCCCGCAGCGCCTCCGGACCGGCTGTCGGCGTAGTCCACCAAGGCCTTCATCGGCGCGGATCCGGCGCACAGGCCCCGGCGGGGCAGAATCGTCTCAAACTGTTTCGTATTGTTGAATCTGCGAGCGACGGAGAGAGCAACGGGCACCACCGACCGCAGCGCTTGCGGGCACCGTGCGCACGCCGCTTCGCAGATCCTGGTCAGGAGCCTCCATGAAACTCGATGCCACCCTCAGCGCCGTCGTCACCGGTGGCGCTTCCGGCCTGGGCGCGGCCACCGCGCGCCGGCTGGCCGCACAGGGCGTTCGGGTCGCTGTCTTCGACATGAACGAAGCCCTGGGCCTGGCCCTGGCCGGCGAGATCGGCGGCGTCTTCTGCCGGGTCGATGTGTGTGTTGATGCCGAGGTGGATGCGGCCTTCGCCCAGGCCCGCGCGGCCCATGGCCAGGAGCGCATCCTGGTGAACTGCGCCGGCACCGGCTCCCCGGGCAAGACCGCCTCCCGCGACCGCAAGACGGGCGCGATCCGGCATTTCCCGCTGGCTGAGTTCGAGCGGATCGTCCAGATCAACCTGATCGGCACCTTCCGCTGCATCGCGAAATCGGCCGCTGGGATGCTGACGTTGCCGGCGCTCGAGGGCGGCGAGCGTGGCGCCATCATCAGCACCGCCTCGGTGGCCGCCGTCGACGGGCAGGTGGGGCAGGCGGCGTATTCGGCCTCCAAGGCGGCCATCGTCGGCATGACCCTGCCGATCGCCCGCGACCTGATGGAGGAGGGCGTGCGCGTCAACACCATCCTGCCGGGCCTCTTCGACACCCCCTTGCTGGCCACCCTCCCCGAGGAGGTGCGCGCCAGCCTGGCGGCCATGGTGCCCTTTCCCAAGCGCCTGGGCCAGCCCGAGGAGTTCGCGCAGCTGGCGGTCCAGATGATCGAGAACGGCTACTTCAACGGCGAGAGCGTCCGCCTGGACGGCGGCATCCGGATGGCGCCGCGCTGAGGCATGGACCCCATGCGCGCTGTGGCGCGGACCCCGCTTTTCCACTCACCTCCACACCGACAGGAATTCAGATGAACTCAGCCTATATCGTGGCGGCCGTGCGCACGGCCGGCGGCAAGCGGGGCGGCCGGATGGCGGGCTGGCACCCGGTCGACCTGGCCGCGGCCGTGCTCGACGCCCTGCTCGACCGCACCGGTGCCGACCCGGCCCTGGTGGACGACGTGATCATGGGCTGCGTGAGCCAGGCGGGGGAGCAGTCCACCAATGTGGCGCGCAATGCGGTGCTGGCCTCGCGCCTGCCGGAGTCGGTGCCCGGCACCTCGCTCGACCGCCAATGCGGCTCCTCCCAGCAGGCGCTGCATTTCGCCGCGCAGGCGGTGATGTCGGGCAGCCAGGACGTGGTCATCGCCGCTGGCGTGGAGAGCATGACGCGGGTGCCGATGTTCACGCCTTCGGCGCTGGCGCAGAAGAACGGCCTGGGCACCTACATGAGCCCGCGCCTGCAGGCCCGCTACCCGGGCGTGGAGTTCAGCCAGTTCCTGGGCGCCGAGATGATGGCCCGCAAGTACGGCCAGACCAGGGACGACCTCGACCGCTATGCCCTGGCCAGCCACCAGCGCGCCGCGGTCGCCCAGCAAAGCGGTGCCTTCGACGCGGAAATCCTCGCCCTGGAGGTCCGCGATGCGCAGGGACAGGGCACCGGCGAGATGCACACCCGCGACGAGGGCGTGCGGGGTGCCGCCACCCTCGAGGGCATCGCCAGCGTCAAGCTGCTGCAGGCGGGCGGCATGATCACGGCAGCCAATGCCAGCCAGATCTGCGATGGTGCGGCGGGGCTCATGGTCGTCAATGAGCGCGGCCTCAAGGCCCTGGGCGTCGCACCCCTGGCGCGCGTGCACCACATGTCCGTCATGGGCCACGACCCGGTGATCATGCTGGAAGCACCCTTGCCCGCCACGCAGCGGGCCCTGCAGCGCGCCGGGCTCGGCATGGCCGACATCGATCTCTACGAGGTCAACGAGGCCTTCGCCCCGGTGCCCCTGGCCTGGCTCCAGGCCCTGGGGGCCGATCCCGAGCGCCTGAACGTGAACGGCGGCGCCATCGCCCTGGGCCACCCCCTGGGCGCCTCCGGCGCCAAGCTCATGACCACCCTCGTGCACGCGCTGCACCAGCGCGGCAAGCGCTACGGCCTGCAGACCATGTGCGAAGGCGGCGGCATGGCCAACGTCACCATCGTGGAACGGCTGTGAGGATCGCCGGGGCCGCAGGGTCCTGCCGGGCCTGGTTTCGCCCCTCGGCGAAGGTGGCGGCGCGCTCACGATGGGCCGCCTCGTCGAGGGTTCACCCCACCGCAGATCCTGCGTCGGCATGAACACAGTCGACCGCGGGCTCGGCGCGCCGGAGCTGCCCGCCTTAACGCTGCTCCAGCAGCTCGGCGAGGGCGTCTGCCACCTTCGGCTGCTGCGCGATGGGCAGGGGCAGCTCCAGGATTGGGAGTACCTCTACGCGAACCCGGCGCTCGAGGCGCTGTTCGAGTGCGGGCACCTGGCGGGTAAGCGCTCGAGCGCGGTCTTCCCCAAGCTGCACAAGGAGCAGACCGAGCTGGCCGAGTTCCTGGACGCGACCGACCGCTCGGGCCGGCCCGCGGTATTCGAGGGTCATACCCTGTCGATGGGCCGCTGGCTGCGGCTCTCGGCCACCGTGCTCCAGCCGGGTCATCTGGTGATCGTGACCCAGGAGATCACCGATCGCGTCCGCCACCACCAGGCCCTGAGGGAGCGCGAGAAGCGCCTGATGCAGGCGGTGGCGTCGGCCCAGGCCGGCGCCTACGACTTGAACCTGACCACCGGCGAAGCGCTCTGGTCGGCGGCTTGCTTCGCGCTGTTCGGCTTCCAGCCGGGCGAGATTGTGCCGACGGCCGATTCCTGGAAGTTGCGCACCCATCCCGAGGAT
>CAISYQ010000157.1 GCA_903889735.1 uncultured Methylibium sp. | reverse complement strand
GCGGCGGCATTGACGATCACGTCCGGCCGCAGCGCCTGCACCGTGGCCGCCAGCAATTCGGGGCGCGAGAAATCAGCACTGAGCGCGGCGTTGTGCACCGTGCTGTCGAAATCCAGCGCCACCAGCTCGCCCAGCGGCGCCAGCGCCCGCTGCAGTTCCCAGCCGACCTGGCCGCCCTTGCCGAACAGGAGGATCTTCATGGTTTGTGGGGCGCGCGGATCAGCGCTGGGCGTAGTTGGCCGCCACCCAGTCGCGGTAGGTGCCGCTCTGGACTTCCTGCACCCAGTCGCCATGGGCCAGGTACCACTGCACGGTCTTGCGGATGCCGGTGGCAAAGGTCTCGGCCGGGCGCCAGCCGAGCTCGCGCTCGATTTTGCGGGCGTCGATGGCGTAGCGCCGGTCGTGGCCCGGGCGGTCGGTCACATGGGTGATCAGCCGCGCGTAGCGGCCGGCCGGGTCGGGGCGCAGTTCGTCGAGCAGGGCGCAGATGGTGTGGACGATGTCGATGTTGGCCTGCTCGTTCCAACCGCCGATGTTGTAGGTCTCGCCCAGGCGCCCGCGGGCCAGCACGGCGCGGATGGCGCTGCAGTGGTCGCCCACGTAAAGCCAGTCGCGGATCTGCCGGCCGTCGCCATAGACCGGCAGCGGCTTGCCCGCCAGGGCGTTCACGATCATCAGCGGGATCAGCTTCTCGGGGAAATGCCAGGGCCCGTAGTTGTTGCTGCAGTTGGTGGTGACCACCGGCAGCCCATAGGTGTGGTGCCAGGCGCGCACCAGGTGGTCGCTCGCGGCTTTGCTGGCCGAGTAGGGGCTGTTGGGCTCGTAGGGATGGGTCTCGGTGAAGGCCGGCGCATCGGGGGCGAGCGAGCCATAGACCTCGTCGGTGCTCACATGATGAAAACGGAAGACGGCCTTTTCATCCGCGGGCAGGCCGCTCCAGTGGCCGCGGGCGGCCTCGAGCAGCGTGAACGTGCCGTCGATGTTGGTCCGCATGAAGGCGCCCGGGCCGTGGATGCTGCGGTCCACATGGCTCTCGGCGGCGAAGTGAACGATGGCTCGGGGGCGGTGCTCGGCCAAGAGCCGGTCGATGAGCGCGCGATCGCAGATGTCGCCATGCACGAAATGGTGCCGCGGGTCGCCCTGCAGCGCAGCCAGGTTGCGCAGGTTGCCCGCGTAGGTGAGGGCGTCGAGGTTAACGACCGTCTCACCGGCCGTGGCTGGATCGGCCAGCCAGTCGAGCACGAAGTTGCTGCCGATGAAGCCGGCCCCGCCGGTGACAAGGAGGGTCAAGATCGGTGTCCTTTGAGGTTCAAAGCAGCGGACGGGTCCGCCGCCGGGTCAGCGGCCGCGCAGGGCCAGGGCCCTGCGAAGGCGCGACATCTTTTCGGCGGTTTCCGGGTCTTGTGCTGACCGCCCCCAGCTGTGGCGCATCAACACAAAGACCACCAACACCAGCAAGCCGGCCACCGTGGCGGCCACGGCGATCAAGGCCCGCTTGGGCTTGCTCTTCTTTTCGGGAACCTGCGCCACATCCACCACCTGGATCAGCGCGCCCTCTCGGCTCTCATCGAGGCGGGCCATCTCGTACTGCCGCGAGAACAACTCGAACAGCGTTTCCTGGTACTTGAATTCGCGGAACTTGCTGATGTACTCGGAGCCTCCGCCCAGGTCGCTGCTGCGCTCGAGCGCGTTCAGCTGCGAACGCAGGGCGCTTGCCAGGGTTTGTTGCTGCTGCACCTCAGGTGCGGAGTCCACGAGACCTCGGCGCAGGGTCTGCAGCCTGACCTCGGCGGCGGTCAGCTCGGCCTTGAGCTTGGCATAGCCCTCGGCCGCCGCCTTGGGCTCGGCCTTCAGGGCGCCGGGGTTGAAGCCGCTGGCCTCCAGCTTCTGCTGGGCCTTGGTGAGGCGGTCGCGGGTCTGCTGGAGCTGAACTTCGAAGAAGGCGCGGCGTTGCTGCGCTTCAGTGAGGGACAGCTGGCTGGTCAGCAGTCGCAGTTCCTCCACATGGGCATTGGCCAGGTCGGCGGCGCGCTTCGGGTCGGTGTCGTCAGCCTCCACCGTGATCAGGCCGTCCTTCTTGCCGGCCGAGATGCGCACGTTCTTGGCCAGTTCCTTGCGCGCTTCGAAACGGTAATCGCTCTCGTACACAGCCATGAGCTTGAACCGGTCGATCAGCCGGTCAACCACCGTGGTGCTCTGCATCAGGGCCACGTACTGGTCGGCCGGGCTCTTGATGCCGGCCGCGCCGCCGGCCAACCCCGCCAAGGCCCCCAGCTGCGACAACGCGGCAGAGGCTGAGCTTTGCTGCTGTTGGGGCGGCAGAAAGACCGTGGTGGCGGTGAACATGGGCGGGATCACGAAGGCGATGCCCAGCGCGGCCAGCCCGATCAGGAGCGGCCCCAGGATCAGCAGCTTCAAGTGTTCGGCCAGCGGCAGCGCCAGGTCGAGCAGGCTCAGTCCATCTTCCTGCGGGTCTGCCGCCGGGTTCGAGAGATGGTCCTGCATCTCAGCGCCCCACGGCGATGACGGCCGCCGCGCCCAGCCCGAGCTGGTAGAAGATCTGGCTCCAATCTTTCAGATCCTGCGTGAAGGTGGTCTTGTCGAATTGTTCGGGCACGAAGAGGGTGTCACCAGCCTCGGCGGTCACAGCTTCCAGACCCTTGCTGTAGGAGAAAAAGCCGCCACGTTGTTGGTCGCTGAGCACGCTGCCGTTGGCCCGGATCATGAAGGCCGACTTCGCATCGGCCCCTTTGGTGGGACCGCCGGCCAGACCCAGGTAATCACCTGCCGCAAGACCGGCATTCCAGAGGAAGCTGCCGGCGCTGAACACGCTGCCGAACACGCCCACGGTGGTGGGGCGTGACGGCACCAGCAGGTGGTCGCCATCTTCGAGGGGCAACTCCGGCAATTCACGCGCATTGGGCTCGAGCTGCAGGACCACGCGGCCCGTGGGCTTGACGCTACGCAGCCGATCGACCAGGCGCGTTGACGAGGCCTCTTTCGCCGTCTGGGCGCTGATCTCTTCGGCCGAAGCAGTACGCTGTGAGCTCGTGCTGCGCGAGAGTTGCAGCTCCAGATCCTTGAGAACCCGGTCGTAGTTGATTTGCTGCAGCTGCCGCACGCTTTCTCGGCTGAAATCAGTGCCGAAAACATAGGCCTGGGGCGTCAGGCCACCCGCGGCGCGCAGCGCGTCCAGGGTGCTGCTGCCGGGCGGGAGCAGGTAATCGCCCGGGCGCAGAACCTCACCCTCCACGCGCACCCGCTTGTTCTGGCGCTGCAACGGCAGCCGCGCATCGACCGCACTGAAGACGCGGACCACGTCGCCGTTCGATAAGCGGGTGGCGCCATCTCCCGGCAGTGACAACTGAGAGATGCGCACACTGTTGCGCTCATCCAGCCGCTCCACCGTGACCCGGCTGCGGTCGGCCACCGAGCTGAGGCCGCCTCCCATGCGCAGCAGATCGGTGAGGGTCTCGTTCGCTTTCAGCTCGAAGACCGCCGGCTGGTTGACGCTGCCGATCAGTCCAACCTGCGACCCGACCGCCGCCACATGGATCACATCGTCGGATTCCAGCACGCGGTCGGCGCTGCGGTCGCCGTTGAGCAGGAAATCATAGAAATCGAAACGTGCCACCACCTTGCCGCCGCGGCGCAGCTCGATCTGGCGAAAACTTCCAGAGGCCGCCGGGCCGTCGGCCGCCATCAGGGCCTGGGTCAGGGTGGAAAGGCTGCTGACGCTGTAGGCGCCTGGCCGCGCCACGAAGCCGGTCACGTACACCCGCACGCCACGCAGTTGGCCCAGTGAAGCGCTCAACTGAAAATTGCGAAACACCTGGGCAACGCGGCGGGTCAGGGTGTCGGTCAGGTCGGCATAACGCACACCGGCCACCTGCACGGGGCCCACGCGAGGAACGCTGACGCGACCCGACCGGTCCACGATGAGCCTCAGGTCGGCATCGACCGAACCCCAGACCGTGAGCAGGATCTCATCGCCCGGCTTGATCAAGTAGTCAGAGGGCACCAGCGGACTGAATTCGGCACTGTTGACGTCTTCGGTTCGGGTGACCAACTCCGCGCCGAAGCGTCGGATAGGCAACGCTCCCGCCAAGTTTTGTACGAACACCTCGAACTCACCGGGCGGCAACGTGGCCTTGGGCGGCGGACTGGCTCGGGTGGGGGTGGGGCGACCCGGTTCAAACGTGCCAGGTTGAGCCAGCGCGCCTGGCTGGCGCAGCTTCATGGGGCCAGTCTCGGGCGTGTTATCTGCTGTGCTGCGTGCATCGGCGCTGCGCGCCTGACCCCAGGCCGGTCCCGCGAGGCAGACCGTACCGGCCATCAGCGCCAGCAAGCCCTTCAGCAGGTTCGATTTCAAGGTGTTTTTCATGGATGTGAGTATGGTTCAGCCCAGGTCGGGGTCGCGCATTTCGGCGGCGAGAGAGACGTCAGCATCGCAAATTTCAAGTCGATGCGTCCGGCGCAGTCCGGCCATAGTGGTCCTCGAAGCGCACGATGTCGTCCTCACCGAGGTAGCTGCCCGACTGCACCTCGATCAGCTCCAGCGGCAGCTTGCCGGGGTTGGCCAGGCGGTGGGTCTGCCCGAGCGGGATGTAGGTGCTCTGGTTCTCGCTCAGCAGGAGCTTCTGCTCACCGCAGGTCACTTCGGCGGTGCCGGACACCACGATCCAGTGTTCGGCGCGGTGGTGGTGCATCTGCAGGCTGAGCGTGGCGCCCGGGTTGACCACGATGCGCTTGACCTGGAAGCGCGGGCCGGCGTCCACGCTGTCGTACCAACCCCAGGGACGGTGGACGCGGCGGTGGAGCGAGCCTTCGCTGCGGCCCGCGCGCTGCAGCCGATTGACGATCTGCTTGACGTTCTGGCTGCGTTCGCGGTCAACCACCAGCACGGCGTCGGGCGTCTCGACCACGATCACGTTGTCCAGGCCCACCACGCCGACCAGGCGGCTGGTGGCGTGGACCAGGGTGTTGCGGCTGTCCTCGATCAGCGCATCACCCTGGCTGGCATTGCCCTGCGCATCCCGCTCGCTGACCTGCCAGACGGCCTCCCAGGCGCCCAGGTCGCTCCAGCCGGCGTCGAGCGGCACCATCTTCACGGCGAAGCCGGCCTGGGGCTGTGCCGGGCAGGGCTCCATCACGGCGTAGTCGATCGATTCGGCCGGGATCGCCGCAAAGGCGGTGGCATCCGGCCGCACGAAGCTGGCATCCCCGCGGCGCCCCGCCCAGGCCTTCTGGGTGGCGGCGGCGATGTCGGGGCGGAAGTGCGCCAGCGCCGCCAGCCATACCGAGGCTTTCAGCACGAAGATGCCGCTGTTCCAGGCAAAGTTGCCGCTCGCAAGGTAGCCCTGCGCGGTGGCGAG
>CAISYQ010000156.1 GCA_903889735.1 uncultured Methylibium sp. | reverse complement strand
TGATGATGGTGTCGTAGGCCTTGAGCAGCGGGTCGGTCTGGGTCTCGGCCAGCAGAATGCCGTCGGTCATCAGCTTGACCGACGCGTCGCGCGAGAGGCGGTCCTGGAAGCGCACCTTGAAACCCACCACTTCGCCCAGGGGGGTGTTCAACTCCTCGGCGATGCGTTTGGCAACCGAACTGGCGGCGATGCGCCGCGGCTGGGTATGGCCGATCAGGCGGCCCTTGCCGGGCGGCGCGTTGCATTTGCCGCGCCCCAGGGCCAGTGCGATCTTCGGCAGCTGCGTGGTCTTGCCCGAGCCGGTTTCACCACACACGATGATCACCTGATGGGCACGCATGGCGGCCATGATCTCGTCCCGCCGCGCAGACACCGGCAGGGACTCTGGAAACGTGATGCGCAGGGAGGGGGAGGAGGAGACGTCGGACACAGGCACGCCGGATTATCCCTGCCTGCGTCCGTCCTTCGCCCATAATCGGGTTTTGCCTGGTCTACCCACTCCGAGAGCCATGTCTGCCGTCTTCAATTTCACTTTTGTGCCCTGGTTTCGCTCGGTGGCGCCGTACATCCACAAGTTCCGCAACCAGACCTTCGTGGTGGGTGTCTGCGGCGAGGCTATAGCCGCCGGAAAGCTGCAGCACCTGGCGCAGGATCTGGCCATGGTCCAGAGCATGGGCGTGCGGATCGTGCTGGTGCACGGCTTCCGCCCCCAGGTGAACGAGCAACTGCGTGCCAAGGGGCACTCGGCGCGGTATTCGCACGGGATCCGCATCACCGACGAAATTTCGCTGGATTGTGCCCAGGAGGCCGCCGGCCAATTGCGCTACGAGATCGAGGCCGCCTTCAGCCAGGGCCTGCCCAACACACCGATGGCGGGCTCCACGGTGCGTGTGTTGTCGGGCAACTTCATCACCGCACGTCCGGTCGGCATCCTCGACGGCGTGGATTTTCAGAGCTCGGGCCTGGTGCGCAAGGTGGACACGGCGGGCATCAAGCGCACGCTGGACTTCGGCGCCATGGTGCTGCTGTCTCCGTTCGGTTTTTCGCCTACCGGCGAGGCCTTTAACCTGACCATGGAAGAAGTCGCCACATCGGTATCGATCGCGCTCAGGGCCGACAAGATGATCTTTCTGACCGAGATTCCAGGCATCCGGCTGCGTGCCCAGGAACCGGCAGCGGAAGACAATCCGATCGACACCGAGCTGCCTCTGGCCGCCGCCGAAAAATTGCTGGCCACGCTGCCGCCACCGACAGAGCCGACCGACACGGCCTTCTATTTGCAGCACTGCGTCAAGGCCTGCAAGGCCGGCGTCGAGCGCAGCCATATCCTCCCGTTTGCGATGGACGGGTCGCTGCTGCTCGAGATCTACGTGCACGACGGTGTAGGCACCATGGTGATCGACGAAAAGCTCGAATCCCTTCGGGAAGCCACCAATGACGATGTGGGCGGCATCCTGCAGTTGATCGAGCCGTTCGAAAAAGACGGCACGCTGGTCAAGCGCAG
>CAISYQ010000155.1 GCA_903889735.1 uncultured Methylibium sp. | reverse complement strand
GCGAGGGCAAGGAAAAATTCGCGGCTGAAGTCATGCGCGAGGCCGTGCGCCCCCTGGGCATCGAGCTCGAGGATGAGGAGGCCCCGGTTGCGAGCGCCCCCCCGGGCAAGAAGAAGAAGCGCGCCCCGCCCCCGCCGCACAATCCGGTGCAGCATGTCCACTTCTCCAGCTTCATCATCCAGTGATGTTCGCGACGCCATCCCGGGCTGCGGCCTTGAACAACCGGTCGAGGGATCTTCCCGGTCTCGGTGAGATTCCCGTGGGAAGGCCACTGTCATGAACCAGCAAATCCTTTCGCAGGACGAGGTCGATGCCCTGCTCCAGGGCATCACCGGCGAGAGCCAGAAGCTCGAGACCGAAGAGGTCGACCAGTCGGCGATACGCGACTACAACCTGGCGAGCCAGGAGCGCATCGTGCGCGGGCGCATGCCCACGATGGAGATGATCAACGAGCGTTTCTCTCGCAACATCCGCATCGGCATCTTCAACATGATCCGGCGCACCCCGGAGGTGGCCGTCGGCCCGATCAAGGTGCAGAAGTACAGCGCCTTCCTGCGCGAGATCGTGGTGCCAACCAACTTCAACATCGTCGCGGTGAGGCCGTTGCGCGGCCTTGGGCTCGTCGTGTGCGACCCGACGCTGGTGTTCGCGGTCATCGATGCGCTGTTCGGCGGGGCGGGCAAGTTCCACACCCGCATCGAAGGGCGTGACTTCTCCCCGACCGAGCTGCGGGTGATCACGCGGCTCGTCGACGTGATCACCACCGAATACAAGAAGGCATGGCAGGGCGTCTACCCGGTGGAGCTGGAATACCAACGCTCCGAGATGCAGCCGCAGTTCGCCAACATCGCCGCCCCCAGTGAGATCGTGGTCACCGCTGCCTTCACGCTGGAGATCGGCGACACCACCGGCACCATCCATTTCTGCATTCCCTACTCGACCCTCGAGCCCATCCGCGACACGCTCTACTCCACCATCAAGGGCGATTCGGGTGAGCCGGACCGCCGCTGGATCAAGCTGCTGACCCACCAGATCCAGTCGGCCGAGGTCACCCTGGTCACGGAGCTGGCCACCGCGCCGGCCACCGTCGAGCAGCTGCTGGCGCTCAAGCCCGGCGATTTCATCGAGCTCGAGCTGAACCCGGTGGTCCAGGCCAAGGTGGACGGCGTGCCGGTATTCGACTGCCACTACGGCACGAGCAATGGCAAGTACTCCATCAAGATCGATCAACTGCTGACGAACCAGGGCCTGTCCTGGTTGGGAGAAAACAATGGCTGACGCTGTACCGGGCAACACCGAGCAGGACGACATGGCCGCCGAATGGGCTGCCGCCCTGGAGCAGCAGACCACCTCCGGCACGGCCAGCGAGGTCGTGAGCGCCGCTGAGCAGGTTGCGCCGGCCGCGTTCACCAACTTCGCGCCCAGTGGCGCGGCGGGGGCGGGCAACGACATCAACATGATCCTGGACATCCCGGTGCAGCTCACCGTGGAGCTGGGCCGCACCCGCATCCCGATCAAGCACATCCTGCAGCTCGCCCAGGGCTCGGTGGTCGAGCTCGACGCGCTGGCCGGTGAGCCGATGGATGTGTTGGTCAACGGCTACCTCATCGCCCAGGGCGAGGTGGTGGTGGTCAACGACAAGTTCGGCATCCGCCTGACCGACATCGTCACCCCCAGCGAGCGGATGCGGCGCCTGAGCCGTGGCTCGTGATTCCCTCCCTCTGACGACAGGCGGGCTCCGATGAACGGTTCACTGGGCATGGGCCTGCTGTGGTTCGTCCTGATCCTGGCGGCGATCCCGGCGGTGCTGTGGCTGGTCAAGCGAACGCCCTATGGCGCAGCCGCCAGCGGTGCCGGGCCGGCGCCGGTTCGCCTGGTCGCATCGATGCCGATCGGCCCGCAGCAGCGCGTCATCACCCTCGAGGTCGGGCAGGGCGAGGAGCGTCGTTGGCTGGTCCTGGGCGTCACGGCCCATGCGATCACGCCGCTGCACACGCTCTCACCGCAGTCCGAGGCCCCGGCCGAGCCCGCGGGCGTACCGGCCTTCTCGGCCTTGCTCAGGAAGGTGCGTGATGGCTCGCGCTGAGCGCTTGGCCGCGAGCGGCGCATTTTTTTGGGCCCGCCACCGGCGCGGACTGACGCTCGCAGCCTTGTCGGTGATTTCGGCGTTTCCTGGCCTGGCTGTAGCCCAACAGGCGGGCGGCGCCAACCTGCCGCTGATCGTGGGGCAGGGCGCGGGCGGTGCCAGCTACTCGGTGCCCATCCAGACCCTGCTCTTCTTCACGTCGCTGTCCTTCCTGCCGGCCGTGCTGCTGATGATGACCGGCTTCACCCGCATCGTCATCGTGCTTGGCCTGTTGCGCCAGGCGCTGGGCACCCCGAGTGCACCCCCCAACCAGGTGATCGTTGGCCTGAGCCTTTTCCTCACGCTGTTCGTGATGGGGCCGACCATCGACAAGGTCCACGCCGAGGCCTACAAGCCCTTTGCGGCCAACCAGATTTCCTTCGATGAGGCCCTGGCACGCGGCGAGTTGCCCATGCGGGCCTTCATGCTCAAGCAAACCCGCCAGAGCGACCTGATGCTGTTCTCGAAGCTGGCCAAGATCGACCCCGCGGTGAAGGGCGAGGACGCGCCCTTCCGTGTGCTGGTGCCCGCCTTCGTGACCAGCGAACTCAAGAGCGCCTTCCAGATCGGCTTCCTGATCTTCATCCCCTTCCTCATCATCGACATGATCGTGGCCAGCGTGCTGATGAGCCTGGGCATGATGATGCTCAGCCCGGTGCTGGTGGCGCTGCCTTTCAAGCTGATGCTGTTCGTGCTGGCCGATGGCTGGAACCTGCTGCTCGGCTCGCTCGCGGCCTCGTTTGCAACCTGACCTGAAGCACCGGACCGGACGCCATGGACTCACAACTCGTTCTCACGATCGGTCAGCAGGGTCTCTACCTGCTGCTGATGGTCAGCGCCCCGCTGTTGCTCACGGTCCTGGTGGTCGGGCTGCTCGTCAGCGTCTTCCAGGCGGCGACCCAGATCAACGAGGCCACGCTCACCTTCATCCCCAAGCTGGTGGCGGCCGTGGCCGTGCTGGCGATCGCCGGGCCCTGGATGATCAGCTCGATCGTCGAGTACCTGCAGCGCACGCTGCAGATGATCCCGACGATGGTGGGCTGAGCGCGTCCCCGCCCCAACGCGCCTGCCACGTCGCCCGGCGAGGCCTGCGATGCTCACCTTCACCGAAGCCCAGTTCGCGGCCTGGATCAGCCCGCTGATCTGGCCCTTCATCCGCGTCCTGGCGCTCTTCACCAGCTCGCCGGTCCTGGGCATCCGCAGCGTTCCGGTGCGGGTCAAGGTGGCGTTGGCGCTGCTCATCACGGTGGCGGCCCAGGGCTCCCTGACCCAAAACGGCGCCGCCCCGGTCATCGCCCTGGACAGCCCGGCCGCGCTCGAGGCCCTGCTGCAGAACCTCCTCATCGGCCTGGCGCTGGGCTTCTCGGCCCGTGTCGTGTTCGCCGCCATCGAGTTCGCGGGCGAGCTGATCGGCCTGCAGATGGGCCTGAATTTCGCGGCCTTCTTCGACCCGATCAGCGCCACCCAGTCCACCGCGGTGAGCCGCTTCTTCGGCACCATGGCGGCCCTGCTGTTCGTGGTGATGAACGGCCACCTGCTGCTGACCGCCGCGGTGGTGCAGAGCTTTCAGAGCTTCCCGGTCGGCGAGTCGCCCATGGCCTTCCTGGCCGTGGTCCAGCCCCAGGTCTGGGGCGCGGAGGTGTTCCGCCTGGGGCTGTGGATCGCGCTCCCGCTGATCACGATGCTGCTGTTCGTGAACCTGGTGCTCGGCGTGATCTCTCGGGTGGCGTCGCAAATGAACATCTTCGCGATCGGCTTCCCAGTGACCCTGGGCGTCGGCCTGCTCGGCATCACGCTGACCCTGCCGATGATGGAAGCGCCCTTCACCATGGCGCTGGAGCGCATGCTCGCCCAGTTCCAGTGACTTCGCGGGCCCAGACCCGCCGGGCGATCGCGTCAGCGCCGGCCGGGTTCGATCCCGGCGTGCTGCGGCAGGGTGTCCTCGATCTCCCACCAGGGCGCCTTCGAGGCGACATGGATGTGGGCCAACGGCCGCAGCGCAGCGCGCGATGCGGCCGCATCGTCCAGGCTGCCGATGCGCAGCCGAAGCACCTCGGGCGCGCTGTCGCGGTGGCTGTGGAGGGGCGAGCCGCAGTGCCGGCAGAAGTTGCGCCACTTGCCGGGCGAGGACTCGAAGCCGCACAGCGCCTCGGCCCCCGAGAGGAGCTGGAAATCCGCGCGCCGCAGCGGCGCGTTGGCGGCGAAGGCCGAGCCCTGGGCCTTGCGGCACTGGTTGCAGTGGCACAGCACCGCCGGGCCGGGTGGCGCCAGCAGCCGGTAGCGCACCCGGCCGCAGAGGCACCCGCCCTCCAGGGGGGGCGACCCGCTCAAGCGGCGCCTACCTGGACGTGATCCGGCCCCGGCCGTTCCCGCAGCCGCATCACACCAGCCCGTTGCGGATGGCGTAGACCGTCATCTCGGAGTTGTTCGACAGGCCCAGCTTCTCCAGCACGCGGGCGCGGTAGACGCTCACGGTCTTGGGGCTGAGCGTGAGTTCGGCGGCGATGTCCGAGAGGCGCTTGCCCGAGGCGATCAGCACCAGCGTCTGCAACTCCCGGTCGGAGAGCTTCTCGTGCGCGATCGCGGCGACCGGCTGGGTCAGGCTTTCGGCCAGCATCTGGGCGATCTCGGGCGTGATGTACTTGCGGCCCTGGGCCACCATCCGCACGGCGTCCACCAGCAGCTGGGCGTTGCTGCCCTTGTTGACATAGCCGAAGGCACCGGCCCGCAGTGCGCGGATCGCGTACTGCTCCTCGGGGTGCATGGAGACGACCAGCACCCGCATGGGGCTGGGCTCGTCCTTCAGGGTCTGGAGCACATCGAGGCCGCTGCGGCCGGGCATGTTGATGTCGAGCACCAGCACGTCGCAGGAGGTGGTCCGCAGCAGGTTGCGCAGCTCGCCATAGTCGCCCGCTTCACCGACCACCTGCAGGTCGTCGGCATCGGCCATGGTGTCGCGGATGCCGCGGCGGATCAGGGCGTGGTCGTCGCAGAGGATCACTCGTGTGGCCATGGTCGGACTCTACTGTGTGATCGCGGTGCGGACCAGCCGCCGCCGTTCGGCATGGCGCAGGACGCCCTCGGGCCGGAACCTGGGGGCACTCAGAGGTCGTTCCAGGAGGTCGGATCGTCTGGATCCTCTTCGAGATCCGACAGACCTTCGTCGCCGTCGCCACCCTCCAGCGGTACCGACAGAATCAGCGTGGTCCCGCCCGGGCCGCTGGCCAGCTCGACCCAGCCACCCACCTGTGCGGCGCGCTCGCGCAGACCGCGGATGCCGAAGGAGCGGGCCTTGGCGAGGTCGTCCTGATTCAGACCCCGGCCGTTGTCCGTGACCTCGATGGACAGCACCCGGCCGGCCACGGTGAGGTCGACATTCACCCGCGTGGCGTGGGCATGCTTGCTGATGTTGGTGAGCGCCTCCTGGGCCGTTCGGTAGGCGGCCAGGGCCACGCCATCGGGCAGAGGCGGCAGCTCCTCGCGATTGCTGCTGAAGGTGGCGACGAGACCGTTGCGCTTCTCGAAGCGCGAGGTCATCCACTGCAACGCCGCCACCAGGCCCTGCTCCAGGATGGCCGGGCGCAGGTTGTGCATGATCCGCTTGCTGGTCTCGATGGCCGAGGTCACGGTCTCGATCGCCACCTGCGCGCGCTGGACCACCCGGGCGTCGGCCGCGTGACGCTCAATCCATTCCAGGTCGAACTTCAGCGCCGTGAGGGATCCGCCCACATCGTCGTGAATCTCCCGGGAGATCGCGGCCCGCTCCGCCTCGACGCTGGCCTGCAGGTGCTGGGCGAGCTCACGCAGCCGCTGCTCGCTCTGGCCCAGCGCCAGATCGGCCTCGATCTTGGCGCGGTGGGCCTTGACGCTCTCCATCACATGCAGCAGCGCCGGCACCAGCCGGGGCAGGTTGTTCTTCAGCACGTAATCGCTGGCGCCGTTGAGCATGGCCTGAACCGCCACCTGCTCGCTGATCTCGCCCGACACGAGGATGAAGGGCAGCAGGCGGTCACCGTGGCGCAGCATTTCGAGCGCCTTCAGACCCGAGAACCCGGGCAGGTGGTAGTCGCTCAGCACGACGTCCCAGCGCTCGGACAGGGCAGTGCGAAAGTCCTCCTCGTTGTCCACCCTCAGCGCCTCGACCTCGATCCCGCCCTGCTGCAGATGCGCCAGCGTGATCAGGTGATCTGCTTCTTCGTCCTCGAGGCACAGGACGCGCAGCGCCTGGGCCGGCGGGGGCCTGGGTGGCGGGAGAGGCGAGGTGGAGGCGGTCATCGGCGGTGAAGCGATGCTAAGGGCCAGGCGGGGAAAAGGGCAGCGTTTGCAGGCATCATCTTGACATCGACCGCGGGCGCCCTCGCCAACAATCCGGGGAGATTCTTCAGATTCGTCCCCCGACCCGCCTGCCGACTGGTCCACCGCGGCTTCGGTGGTCTGCATGATCACGATCCAGATTGAAGAAGAGCCGATGATTTCCCAGGCGAATGCCCCCGACCTCGACCAGGCGTCCGACCCTGGCGCTGGCGCCTCCTCCTTGCTGGCGGCGGCCGACCTCCAGGACCACCTGATGGCGGCGACAAACGATCTTGAGCGGCTCCAGCGCCTGCTGGCGGACACCTGCGACACCCTGATGGCGCGGTTCCACGGCACGGTCGAGGAGATCGCCTCCCTGGAGGGCGACTGCAGCACCCAAGCGAGGGCGCAGGCCCTGCTCAACATCCACCGGCAATTGGGCTCGGCCATCACCGCGCTACAGTTCCAGGACGTCGCCTCCCAATTGATCGGCCACACGCACCAGCGGCTGCGCAACTGCGCCGACCAGCTGGCCCGTGATGCGTTCGGGCCGGATGCCGACGGCGAGGCGATCGTCGCCCCGCCTCCTCTGCGGCCCAATCCAGTCACCCAGGACGAGATGGACGCCGGGTCGATCGAACTGTTCTAGCCGCTTGCCTCAAGATTTTTCATTCATGACCGATACCCCCCGAGAGATCCGGAGAGCCCGATGCATTCAATCCTAGCCGTGGACGATTCGGCCTCGATGCGCCAGATGGTGTCCTTCACCCTCAAGAGCGCGGGCTACCAGGTCACCGAGGCGGTGGACGGGCTGGACGCCTGGGAAAAGGCCGGCACCCGGCATTTCGACCTCGTGCTGACCGACCAGAACATGCCCCGGCTCGACGGTATCGGCCTGACGAAGAAGCTGCGGGGCCATCCGCAGTTCCTGACCACGCCCATCCTCATCCTCACCACCGAGTCGAGCGACCAGATGAAACAGGCCGGCCGCGCCGCGGGCGCCACCGGCTGGCTGGTCAAGCCCTTCGACCCGGCCCGGCTGATCGAAGTCATCAGGAAGGTTGTCCGCTGATCGGCGGCCAAGGAAGCGACATGGGCGAGACCAACACCGACAGCTCCAGCGCGGGCGCAGGCATTGACCTGACCCAGTTCTACCAGGTCTTTTTTGAGGAGGCCGGGGAGAACCTCGACCGCATGGAGCAGCTGCTGCTGGCCCTGGACGTGGCTGCGGCCGATGACGAGGAGCTCAACGCCATCTTCCGCTGTGCCCACTCGATCAAGGGCGGCGCGGCCACCTTCGGGTTTGCCGACGTGGCCGAGCTCACGCACCAGATGGAGACGCTGCTCGACAAGCTGCGCCGCCACGAGCTCGAGCCCACATCGCCGATGGTCGATGTGCTGCTCCAATCCGGCGACGCGCTGCGCTCGCAGCTCGCCGGGCACCAAGG
>CAISYQ010000154.1 GCA_903889735.1 uncultured Methylibium sp. | reverse complement strand
CAGCCGCAACACCCGCGTGCCGTGGACCTGCCGCAGGAAGGTCGGCACGCCGCCCAGGGCCGCCGCGAACCGCGTCCGGTTGACCTGCACCGCGGCCGGGTCGTCGCCGACCGCATCGCCCAGGTTGAGCCCCGCGCAGGACCCGACGCTGATTCCGCCGGCCCGCGTGCTCATCAGCGCGCCGACCTGCGGTGAAGTGAAGCGGGGCTGCAGCCAGTCGGCATGGCCCGGGCGGTGAGGCAAGGTCTGATCCGGCCGACCTGCCTGATCCGTCCGTTGGGACGAACCCACCGCATCGATCCGGTCGCCTCCGCCGCTCACGGCTTGAAATCGGGGCAGGCCGAGGGCTGGGCGCGCTGGAAGGCGGGCAGCGCCATGCAGGCGTCGAACACCCGCATCACCGTGGGCACATGGTCGAGCTGGCAGTCCATGCGCCGCGCATTGAAGATCTGCGGCACCAGCAGGCAATCGGCCAGGGTGGGGGTCTCGCCATGGCAGAAGCGGCCGGTCTGGGGTTCGCCCGCCAGGCGACGGTCGACCGCTGCCAGGCCCTGTTCCACCCAATGCCGGTACCAGGTGTCCTTGGCCGCCTCGGTCACCCCCATCTCGCGCACCAGGTGACGCAGCACCCGCAGGTTGTTGAGGGGGTGGATCTCGCAGGCGATGTCCAGCGCCAGCGAACGGATCCGCGCCCGCTCCAGCGCACTGCCCGGCAGCAGTGGCGGCTCGGGGTGGGTTTCATCCAGGTATTCGATGATCGCCATCGACTGGGCGATCCGCGCATCGCCGTCCACCAGCAGCGGCACCAGCGGCACGCTCGACAGCGCGCCGAAGGCCTCGCCGAACTGCTCGCCGCCGACCAGGTCGACCGAGCGGTAGTCGTAGGTCAGGCCCTTGAGTTCCAGCGCGATCCGCACCCGGAACGAGGCCGACGAGCGGCCGTAGTTGTAGAGCTCCATTGCCTTCCCCCTGTCCTTTTCCCTTGAAGCCTTCAGGCCCCGATGCGCACGCGCAGCGGCTCCAGCCCCTCGACGCGGGCCTCGATCACGTCGCCCGCCACCACCGCGGCCACGCCCGCGGGCGTGCCGGTGTAGATCAGGTCGCCCGGCGCCAGCGTCCAGGCGGCGGAGAGGTGCTCGATGATCTCGGCCACGCTCCAGATCATGCGGTCGATGTGGCTGAGTTGGCGCACCGTGCCATTGACATCCAGGGCGATCGGCGCGCGGTGAACGCCCGGCACGTCGGCGGCCGGGGTGATGGGACCGATGGGCGCCGACGCCTCGAAGCCCTTGGCCACGCACCAGGGGCGGCCGGCCTGCTTCATCTCGGCCTGAAGGTCGCGGCGGGTCATGTCCAGGCCCACCGCATAACCCCAGACATGGGCCAGCGCCTGCGCGGCCGGGATGTCGCGCCCGCCCCGACCCAGGGCCACCACCAGCTCCACCTCATGGTGCAGGTTGCGGGTGAGGCCCGGGTAGGCCATGGTGCCGGTCTCGCCCGCCGCGACCGGCAGCAGCGCATCGGCCGGCTTCAGGAAGAAGAACGGCGCCTCGCGGTCGCTGTGGCCCATCTCGACCGCGTGCTCGGCGTAGTTGCGGCCCACGCAGTAGATGCGGCGCACCGCAAAGCGCTGCTGGGAACCCGCCACGGGTGCGCTGGGCACAGACGGCGGGGCGATGACGAAATCCATGGGCGGGCTCGTTGAAGGTGGGGGGGCGGGGCTCGGGGCTTGGCGGCGCCACAGCGCACCCGCCTCTTATGCCGTGGCCACCGCGCGAAAGACGTCGAGGGAGCGCAAACAATGATGCCATGCAGGCCGGTGCCGCCCGCAGACTGAAGGGCCAACCACGCACCCGGCCCCAGTCCGGCAAGGCCAGCCGCCCTCCCCTTTGGGGTCCACCGTCTTTGGGGTCCCACACCCCGGGGCCCCAGCCCCCGCCGCTACACTCATCGGCATGTGGAAAGCACGCAATATCCGGCATTGCAAGACCTGCAGCGCCGCCACCGTCTACCGCGTGCCGGACGACGACACCCGCGAGCGCGCCATCTGCACCGGCTGCGGTGTGGTGCACTACGAAAACCCGCTGAACGTGGTCGGTACGCTGCCGGTCTGGGGCGAGCAGGTGCTGCTGTGCCGCCGCGCCATCGAGCCCCGCCACGGTTTCTGGACCCTGCCGGCCGGCTTCATGGAACTGGGCGAGACCACCGAGCAGGGCGCACTGCGCGAAACCACCGAGGAAGCCGGCGCCCGCGTCGCGCTGCAGGGGCTGTTCTCGGTGCTCAACGTTGTGCATGTGGGGCAGGTCCACTTCTTCTACCGCGCCGAACTTCAGGACATCGACTTCGCGCCCGGCACCGAGTCGCTGGAGGTGCGCCTGTTCCACGAGAGCGAGATCCCCTGGGACGAGATCGCCTTTCGCACCGTGGCCGTGACCCTGCGCCGCTACTTCGCCGACCGCGCCGGCGGTGGCAGCTACGGCCTGCACTGCGCCGACATCAGCTGATCGGCGGGTTACGAGACCAGCCGGTCTGCGAACCCCGTTATACTTCGCGGCTTCGGGGCGTAGCGCAGCCTGGTAGCGCACTTGCATGGGGTGCAAGGGGTCGCGAGTTCGAATCCCGCCGTCCCGACCAAAGAAATCAATGGGTTAGCTCTCACAAGGAGTTAGCCCATTTTGAT
>CAISYQ010000153.1 GCA_903889735.1 uncultured Methylibium sp. | reverse complement strand
GTTCTTGCCCAGGGCCTCGCGCAACTGGCGCTGGAGGTAGAGCTGGCGTTCGCAGACGGCATCGCAATCGCCGCCACCCACGACGACCAGCAGCCACTGACCCTTCAGGGTGGCCGGCAACACCGCCGCGCCTTGGGCGTCGGTCAGGGGCAGGGCTTGCGCCGAGGGCATCGGACGCTGGGGATCGATGAGTTCGCCGTGGAGGCTGCGGCCCTGAGGCCGGATGACGTAGTAGGTGAGGTAGGAAGCGATCACCGGCGCAGCACACACCAGCAGCACCAGCAGCATCTTCAGCCGGCCATGGCTGACGCCCGCGTGGGCCCTGCCCGGCACTGGCAGGCTGTGCACCGAGAAGCTCAGTGGCTCCGCCAGCGGCGGGGCCGGCTCAGCGCCCAAGGGTTGGTCTGCGCTGGCGCCAGGGATGGATGAGTTGGAACCAGACATAGAGGAGCGTCAGCAGGGTGGCCAGTGAAAACCACTGGAAAGCATAGCCATGGTGTTTGTGGACGTCGACGGCTGGAGCAGGCCAGCGCCTCTGGAGTCCGTCGTCGGGGGCGTCCTGGGCCTGTTGGTAGACCGACCAGGGACGCAGGGACGTCCCGATCTCGCGCTCGAACGCCGATACCTCCAGATTCTGCCGGAGCGGGCCTGTGCTGTCGGGGCCCAGCGCGTAAAGGGCAGCCGGCGGCGGGGCGATCCGGCCCAAGACCTCGACCGGCTCGGCGGCGGTGGGGACGACGGGCAGCCGCGAACGGTCCTGCGGATCCCGCGGCGCCCAGCCCCGCTGCACGAGCACAGCATCACCCGGGGCGATCTCGAGCGGCGTGACCACGAAGAAACCCGGTCGCCCGTCCATCTGCCGGTTTTCGAGAAACACGGTCCGGTCGGCCAACCAGCGCCCTCGGAGCAGGGTGAGCCGGTGGTGTTGCTGGCGGGCCTCGTCGGCGCTGCGTGCCAGTTCGGCCATGGGCAGGGGCGGCTGCGCGCCGCGTGTATCGAGACTCGCCTGCAGCGCCTCCTTCTGGGCTGCACGCGCGAGTTGCCATACCCCCAAGCGTGCCGTGACCGCCACTGCGATCAAGGTGGCGATCAGGACGATCCAACGCCGGCCTCGGGGCGACATCACGGACCGCCCTGTCTCAGAAGCCGGAGCAACGCCGAGGGCTGAATCAAGGCCCATCGCTGGGCGAAAACGCCCATGCCATACAGTCGAGACATGAAGTGGATCGTCATTCTGGGTTTCATTGGCATCCTTGCGGCACTCGCGATGGCGGGGCGCGCCATGCTCCGCGATGGCCGGGACGGCAAGCCCAAGACCAACCGCATGGCCCACGCCCTGGCTTGGCGGGTGGGCTTGTCGGTGGCGCTTTTCCTCTTCATTCTGCTCAGCTGGCAGCTGGGCTGGGTGCAGCCAACAGGTTTGCCGCTGGCCCCAAAATGAAAAGGTGAAAAGGGCGCCCCAGGCGCCCTTTCCTTACTGCCACCCGGCTGCCCGCCAGGAGCGGGCGCCCGGCATGCAGGCCACTCACATCCAGTACACGATGATGTAGAGGCCGAGCCACACCACGTCGACGAAGTGCCAGTACCAGGCTGCGCCTTCGAAGCCAAAGTGACGCTCCGGCGTGAAATGCCCCTTCATCATCCTCAGGGTGATGAAGAGCAACATCAACATGCCGACGAACACATGGAATCCGTGGAAACCGGTGAGCATGAAGAAGGTGGAACCATAGACGCCACTGCTCAGCTTGAGGTTGAGGTCGCTGTAGGCATGGGCGTACTCGTAACCCTGCACGCACAGAAAAGTCACCCCCAGCAGCACGGTCAGCCACATGAAGGTGATGGCCTTGCCCCGGTGGTTCTCCCGCAGGGCATGGTGGGCGATGGTCAGGGTGACGCCTGAGGTCAGCAGGAGCGCCGTGTTGATGGTCGGCAGCCAGAACGGGCCCATGGTCCGGAAGGGCTCCACGACGCCGGCCGGTGAGGCCGTCATGCCTGCGGCCACGCTCGGCCACACGGCCTTGAAGTCGGGCCACAGGAGAGCATTCTCGAGGCTGCCGAGGTTGGGCACCGCGTGCGCCCGAGTCCACCACAACGCACCGAAGAAGGCGCCGAAAAACATCACCTCGCTGAAGATGAACCAGCTCATGCTCCAGCGGAAAGACACATCGATGCGGTCACCATAGAGACCGCCTTCGCTCTCGCGGATGGCCTCACCGAACCACTGGGTCAGCACGAAGGCCAGCCAGGCCAAACCACCGAGCACCGAGTAGGCGCCCCAGCCTGCGCCATTGATCCACTGGCCCGCACCCAGGGCTATGAAGAACAGACCGATCGCTGCCATCAGCGGATGCTGGGAGGGCGCCGGGACAAAGTAATGGGGCGCATGGCCTTGGTGAGTCGCTGCCGACATGATTCGTGTTCTCCTCAGATCCTGATGGTCTTCCAGTCCTGCACCTGCAGGGACCGCCTAATTCGCCACGCCGCTGGAAATCACCCAGTTGACCAGCAGCACCAACATCGCAATGAACAACAAGGCCACACCGACACCGGCAACCACCAAATGCACCGGGTTGAGCTGGCCGACGTCGCGCTCGTAATCGCTGGACTTGCGCACACCAAAGAACGACCAAGCCACCGCCCCGAGCGTCTGGGTGAAGGATCCTTTGCGCCGCACGGCCTCCTTGAGTCCGTCGCTCACGAGGGGCGCTCCGCTGCAAGGGTTGGCGGGGTCGTCACCGGGCGGGCATGGATCCCCAACTGCGTTGCGCTTGAAAGCGACGCGGTCGGCGCGGCCGGGACCTTGCCCCCCACCTCGAAGAACGTGTAACTTAGCGTGATCGTGCGCACGTCTCTTGGTAGCTTCGGATCGATGTAGAACACCACCGGCCACTGTCGACTCTCACCCGGCTGGAGCTCGTATTCGTTGAAACAAAAGCACTCGATCTTGTTGAAGTGGCTGGTGGCCTGCTTGGGCGCATAGCTCGGGATCGCCTGCGCAACCATCGCCCGGCTCTGTGCGTTGCGGAACTCGTACATCACGGTGGTCAGCTCGCCGGGATGGACATCGACCGAACGGACCGCAGGCTTGAAATCCCAGGGGCCCCGGGCGTTGGCATCGAATTCGACTGTGATGGTTCGGCTGAGATCGATTTGCGTGTTACCGGGCTTCACCCGGTCGGATCCCACGGCGATGCGTTCACTGACCGACAGCACGTTGATGCCAAGGGCCTCGCAGATGTGCTTGTAGATCGGGATCAGCGCGTAGCCGAAACCAAACATTGCCAGCGCCACCACACTCAGCTTCAGGAGCATCTGGCGGTTTTCGCCGAACAGACGCAGTCTTGCCAAGGTCGGGCGCCGGGTGCCTTGCTGCGTCTCTTTCACGTGGATCGCCGCTTCAGCCGCCGAGCAACACGATCTTGGTCACGAACCCCAGCAGGAAGACCAGCGCCACCGACGCCAGGATCAAACCCAGGCGAAGGTTGTTGCGGCGCTGTTCAGGGGTCGAGGCCATGTTCGATTCCAGCGTTTGCCTGCAGCTGCGAGTCTGCTCAGCCAATGATGCGGGTGGCCGACGCGTTCAGCTTGGGCGGCGTCTCGAAGGTGTGGAAGGGTGCCGGCGATGCGATTTCCCATTCGAGGCCCTCGGCACCTTCCCACGGCTTCTGCGCCGCCTTCTCGCCCTTGCCCATCATGGCGGGAATCACGATGAAGACGATGAAATAGACCTGCATCAGGCCGAAACCGAAGGCGCCGATCGAGGCGAGCATGTTGAAGTCGGCGAACTGCATCGGGTAGTCGGCATAGCGGCGCGGCATACCGGCCAGCCCCAGGAAGTGCATGGGGAAGAAGGTGACGTTGAAGAACACCAGCGAGCCCCAGAAGTGGATCTTGCCGCGGGCCTCCGAATACATCACACCGGTCCATTTGGGGCACCAGTAGTAGAAGCCAGCGAACATGGCGTAGAGCGAGCCCGCCACCAGCACGTAGTGGAAGTGGGCCACCACGTAGTAGGTGTCCTGCAACTGGATATCAACCGGCGCCACCGACAGGATCAGGCCGGTGAATCCACCCATCGTGAACACGAAGATGAAGCCGACCGCGAACAGCATCGGCGTCTCGAAGGTCATCGAACCACGCCACATGGTGGCGATCCAGTTGAAGATCTTCACCCCGGTCGGGATGGCGATCAGCATGGTCGCGTACATGAAGAACAGCTGCCCCGTGACCGGCATGCCGGTCGTGAACATGTGGTGGGCCCAGACGATGAAGGACAGGATGGCGATCGAGGCAGTGGCGTACACCATGGAGGTGTAGCCAAACAGCCGCTTGCGGGCAAAGGTCGGAATGATGGCGCTGACGATCCCGAAGGCGGGCAGGATCATGATGTAAACCTCGGGGTGCCCGAAGAACCAGAAGATGTGCTGGTACATCACCGGGTCGCCGCCGCCGGCCGGGTTGAAGAAGCTGGTGCCGAAGTGGCGGTCGGTCAGCGTCATGGTGATGGCACCGGCCAGCACGGGCATGACCGCGATCAGCAGGTAGGCGGTGATCAGCCAGGTCCAGCAGAACAGCGGCATCTTCATCAGCGTCATCCCCGGGGCGCGCATGTTGAGGATGGTGACGATGATGTTGATCGAGCCCATGATCGAGCTCGCGCCCAGGATGTGCATCGCGAAGATGCCGGCATCCATGGAAGGGCCCATCTGCAGGGTCAGCGGCGCGTAGAGCGTCCAGCCAGCGGCGGGAGCGCCACCCGGCATGAAGAAGGAGCCGACCAACAACAGCGCGGCCGGGATGAGCAGCCAGAAGCTGAAATTGTTCATCCGGGCGAAGGCCATGTCGGCCGCCCCGATCTGCAGCGGCACCATCCAGTTGGCGAAGCCCACGAAGGCCGGCATGATCGCGCCGAACACCATGATCAGGCCGTGCATGGTGGTGAGCTGGTTGAACAGCTCGGGGTTCACCAACTGCAGGCCGGGCTGGAACAGCTCGGCACGGATGCCCAGTGCCAACACGCCACCGATCATCAACATCGTCAGCGAGAACAGCAGGTACAGCGTCCCGATGTCCTTGTGGTTGGTGGCGAACAGCCAACGCCGCCATCCATGGGGATGGTGATCGTCGTGCGCGTGATCGCCCGTGGAATGGCCGTGGTGGTCAAGTACTGCGCTCATGATCGATCCTCTCGGGTGACAGGCGAATTTTATTGGCGCGCGGCGACGATGTCGCTCGGCTGCACGATCTGACCGGTCTGGTTCGACCAGTTGTTCTTGGTGTAGGTGATGACGGCCGCCAACTCGGTGTCAGAGAGCTGCTTCCAGGCGGGCATGGCGCCGTTGTTCTGGCCGTTCAGCAACACCGCGATCTGCTTGGTCTTGTCAGCGTCAAGCACCACCGCCGCGCCATCGACCGCCTTGATCGGACCCATGCCCTTGCCGCTGGCCTGGTGGCAGACGACGCAGTTGGTGGCGTAGACCTGGGCCCCGCGGGCCACCAGGTCGTTCAGTGCCCAGACCTTGGCGGGATCGTCAGCCTTGGCAGCCATTTCCTTCTTCTTACCGGCGACCCAGACTGCGTAATCCGCCTGAGACAGCACCTTCACGTGGATCGGCATATAGGCATGTTCCTTGCCGCACAACTCGGCGCACTGGCCGTAGAAGTCGCCGGTCTTCTCGGCACGGAACCAGGTGTCGCGAACGAAGCCGGGAATGGCATCCTGCTTCACGCCGAAAGCCGGCACCATCCAGGCGTGGATCACGTCGTTGGCGGTGGTGATGATGCGCACCTTCTGATCGACCGGCACCACCAGCGGGTTGTCCACCTTGAGCAGGTAGTTGTCACCCGCGGGCTTGCCGGTGTCCGACATCACCCGGTGCGTGGGATCGAGCGTGGACAGGAAGGCAATCCCCTCGCCCTCGCCCTTGATGTAGTCATAGCCCCACTTCCACTGCATGCCGGTGGCCTTGATGGTCAGGTCGGCATTGGTCGTGTCCTTCATCGCCACCACCACCTTGGTGGCCGGCAAGGCCATGGCGATCACGATGAAGAAGGGGACGATCGTCCAGATGATCTCGACCGTGGTCGATTCGTGGAAGTTGGCGGACTTCGCACCCTTGGACTTGCGGTGCATGAAGATCGACCAGAACATCACCCCGAAAACGGCGAGAAAGATGACGGTGCAAACCACCAACATGAAGTTGTGGAGCCACTGCTGCTCGGCAGCAATCTTGGTGATAGCCGGCGGCAGGTCGAGCTGGTTGACGGCTGGGCCGCCGGGGAGGTCGTTGACCGCCCAGGAGAGCGGGTGGGCCAGCAGCACCGACAGGGCCAGACCTGACTGCGCAACACGGTGCCGGCTGGCACCCAGGCTTGCGCCGATGGCGGCGATCGAATTCATCATTGTTCGTTTCCCAACCGTTCCATTTCAGACACCGACCGCCGCCCCTGCCGGCCACTGCCGCAGGACCGCGCGAAACTCATCGGCCAATGCCCGCCTCAACTCAGGGCGGATGTAACGCCCCACCGCGATCACCTGCCCACGCCCCGACAACTCGATCAAGGACCGGTCATCCCCCAGAGGCTCCACCCTGACCCAATCCGGCGTGAATTCTGCACGCTCGATACGCCCGCCATTTTGATGCTCGACCGTCAACCGCCCTTCCTTGAGGGCGATGCGCTCCACATCCGAGGCATGCCGCGCATACACCAGCAACGCCAATCCCACGACCACCAATTCGAACCACGCAAACGGCAAGACCAGGGTCGCGCCCAACATCCAGAAGTATGTCGCGATTCCCAGCGAAATCACGCACAAGGATGCATAAACCGCCAGCAATTGCGCCGGTGTCAGCGAACAATTGCGTTTCAGTACCCACTCAATCAAGACCGCGCCCTGCTCCGTCGATCTGTCAGCCCCGTGCACCCGGCCAAACCGCAGCCGGCTGGGGAATCGCTCTGAGGAGTGAGGCATTGCCATACAACGGCTTCTGGACACCGCGACCCAGCGAGACCGGAAGAAAAATGCCTTCCGACGGCCAAGTGACCTCATCAGTTTATCGCAGGCCCCCCACCCCGGAACTCAGTCGGATTCAGCGGCGGTGCCCGGAGCGGGCCATCTGGCGCAGCGTCTCGGCGTCCACCCTCGACTCGGCGGCCAAGGCCACGCGGGGCGCCGGCTTGAAGGCGTGGCCGTAGACGATCTCGAAGCTCAGCGACAGGCGCCCGCCGGGGCCGGCCAACGCATCGGCCAGCGCTTGATGCAGGCGCCCTTGCCAACGGGGCGTTCGCAAGCCCGCAAACCGCCCGGCGGCGGCATTGCCTCCCAGTGAGCGAAGCTCGGACAGCAGGGTGGCAGCATCCGCCCAGTTCAGGGTCAGGCGCTCCATGTCCATCACCGGCTCGGCAAAGCCGGCGCCGACCATGGCATCGCCAAGATCATGCATGTCGATGAAATCGTGCGCGGGGGCAGCCCAACCCAGACGGCGGTAGAGCGGACGCAGTTCCTTCAAGGTGTCGGGTCCGAAACAGGAGAACATCACAAAGCCATCCATCGCCAGCGCCATGTTCCAGCGCCGGAAATGCTCGAGCGGATCCGCCTGCCAGTGCAACATCATGTTGGACCAGACGAGGTCGGCCTGTCCTGCGGGGGGCGGCGCGGCGTCGCTCCGGGTGGCTGCGCCCAAGCCGATCCAGCGTGAGGGCTGCCACCAGGAAGGCGCTGGGACGCAGCGCGCGGCCAATGCCGTGGTCGGCTCCCAGGTCTCGATGCGGGCGCCGGCGCATTGCGCCCTCAACGCCTCCCCATGGCCCAGAAAGGACCACACGTCGAGCACCCGCCGGGGCGGGGCTTTGATGAAGGGCAGACGCGCCGCCATCCGGCGGGCCACCTCACCATGCAGCCAGGGGGGCGACTCCCTCCGGGCGGCACGGCGCAGGTGGGCCGTGACGGCCGCAGGCTGCGCGCCGGAGGCAGGCAGGGCAGCATCCATGTGGCCAGCAGTATATTGACCGCCCCATGGACGAGAACCCGCGCGCGCGGCCCGGCGAGAAGCTGACCCTGGGTGCCGCGCTTTCCGACGCTGGCTCACCGATCCGCCGGGCCTGGCCCAACCGCTGCGCGGTCTGCCGCAACGACACCCAGGGCGTGGGTCAGCGTCTCTGCGCCGACTGCGTGGCCCGTTTCGCCCCCCACGAGGCCCGGTGCCGACTGTGCGCGCTGCCCCTGGCCAGCCCCTTGGGTGTCTGCGGACGCTGCCTGCGCGATCCGCCCCCCTGGTCGCGCGCGGTGGCCGCCTGCGATTACGCCTATCCCTGGGACGGCCTGGTGGCCGCCCTCAAGTTCCACGACGCCCTCGACCTGTCCGGCGCGCTCGCCGGGCTGCTGGCGGCCCGGCTGGTCGAAAGGGGATCCGGCGAGGAGGCGGCGGGCAGGCCAGCCCCAGGCGAACCCGTCACGAACGGGGAGGCAACGGCCGTCGATGCCCTCGTACCGATGCCCCTCTCGGAGGCCCGGCTGGCCCAGCGGGGCTACAACCAGGCCGCGTTGCTGGCGCGCGCTCTGGGGGCGGCGCTGCGGCTGCCGGTGCGCGACGGCTGGTTGCTGCGCATCGCGGACACCACGCAGCAGGCCACCCTGCCCCGGGAGCGGCGGATGGCCAATGTGCGCGGCGCCTTTGCGGTGGAGCCGCGGGCCCTGCCCTTGCTGCGCGGACGCCGCATCGCGCTGATCGACGATGTGATGACGACCGGCGCGACGCTCACCGAGGCGGCCCGCGAGGTGCTGGCTGCCGGTGCAGCGCAGGTCCAGGTCTGGGTGGTGGCGCGCACGCCCGACTGATGCGTGCGGCGGTCGGAGCCTCCGGGGAGAATCCGCTGCACCGCGCCGCGGACCGCCTGCACCGACTCCCCATGTTCCACATCGTCCTCGTCGCTCCCGAGATCCCCCCGAACACCGGCAACGTGATCCGCCTGGCCGCCAACACCGGCTGTCGGCTGCATCTCGTGGAGCCACTCGGTTTCTCGATGGAGGACCGGTTGCTGCGCCGCGCCGGGCTCGATTACCACGAGCACGCGTCGGTGATGCGCCACGCCTCCTGGGAGGCCCTGCTGGCCAGCGAGTGCCCGGATCCGTCGCGTGTCTTCGCCTTCAGCGCCCGGGCCGGGGGGGCGTTTTCCACAACCCGATGGCGCGAAGGCGACTGGCTCGTGTTCGGCAACGAGACCAGCGGCCTGCCCGCGGCGCTGCGCGACAGCCTGCCCGAGGAGCAGCGCCTGCGCCTCCCGATGCGCGCCGGGCAGCGCAGCCTGAACCTGTCGAACGCGGTGGCGGTGGCCGTGTTCGAGGCCTGGCGGCAGCAGGACTACGCCGGGGCAGGCTGAACGGCGCAAGGGCCCTGGGCGTGCCAGGCACGCTCCGAACGAAGGTCAGGAAAATGCGCGGCCGCCCGGCGTTTTCTCGTGACCGGTCTCCGCCGCGATCGGCAGCATGAGCGTGAAACAGGCGCCCTGCCCCGGCACGGAGCGGGTCTCGATGCGCCCGCCGAGCGCCTGGACTTCCTGGCGCAGGACGTCCAGGCCGACGCCGCGCCCAGCCAGCGCTGAAACGGCCTCGGCGGTCGACAGTCCGGGGCGGTAGATCAGCTCGGCGAGCCCGGCATCGTCCTGCGGCAGCGCCGGGTCGATCAGGCCCATGGCCGCAGCGCGGGCGCTGATGCGGGGCAGGTCGAGGCCGGCGCCGTCATCGCGGAACTCGATGCAGAGCTCGCGGTCCTCCTCCCAGAGGGACACCTCGATCAGCCCCGTCCCGCCCTTGCCCGCCGCCGCGCGCTGGCCCGCAGGCTCGATGCCGTGGACCACCGCGTTGCGCAGCAGGTGGTCGAAGCCCCCTGACAGGCGCTCGATCAGGCCACGATCGACCTCGGTCGAGCCGCCGAGCAGCGCCAGCCGCACCGACTTGCCGGTTTCCCGGGCGGTCTGGCGCACGACCTGGTGGAAGTGTTCGACCAGACCCTCGAAGGCCGCCCGGCGGCTGCTCTGGAGCCCGTCCTGCAAGCCGCGACCGAGGCGGGCTTGCGCAGTGACCTGATCCTCGGCACTGTCCAGCGCCTGCTGCAGCAAACACTGCACGGCAACCAGGCCCTTGATCGAGTCGGCCATGTCCGCTGCCAAGGCCTGGAGGCGGGCGGAGCGATCGACTGCCAGCGGATCGACAGCCTGCGGCACGCCCGGGAGCGCCACCTCGCCAGGCAGGGCCCCATGGGCAGTTCGGGCCGCTTCGGCTGGGTCTGCCGGGGCCCCCGCGAGAGGCGCGCCGATCTGGCCATCGGCCAGGGTCTCGAGCTCACGGCATTGCTGCTGCAGGTGCTCGAGGCTGCCGGACAGGTCGGACAGCGCCACGCGGCAATGACCCAGTTCGGACGACAGCCGCTCACGGCTGAGGTTCATTTCCCCAGCCTGATCGGTCAGCCGGTCCAGCAAGGCCGTGCCGACGCGCACGGTGGGGATGAGCTGGGGCGCCTGATGCGCGGGCGCCTGAGCAGCCGCCGCAAGTCGAGGCCGCGGACCGCGGAGCTGGTCAAAGGCCGCGCTCAAGTCATCGGCTTGCCAGAGCAGGGCCTGGCCCGGGTCAGCCCCGCGTGGGCCCGCCTGGCGCGCCCGGCCGATGTCGGCCTCGAGGCAGTGAATCCGCTCGCCGAGGCCCAGGGCGCCGGCGAGCCGAGCACCGCCCTTGAGCGTGTGCAGCACGCGCAGGCAGGCGTCGGCATGGGGCGGCTGATCGGGCGCCTCGGCCCAGCGCCTCAGCTGCGCCAACAACTCGGGCATCAGCCCCTGGGCCTCGTCCTCGAAGAACGCGAAGAGCGCGGGGTCGACGGCATCGGGCGCCGCGGCGGGCTCATCCGGCATAACGACGGGCTCCGGGAGGCGGCCCTGCATCTCGAGCTCTTGCGCCTGAAATCGCCCCAGCAGGCTGGCCTGCGGCGACTTCAGGAAACCGGCTGCAAACTGGTGGAGCAGGCGGCGGATCTCGTTTGCCACGTCCATGAACAGCGCGGCCTCCTGGACGCTGCCACGCCCGAACGCCTGCACCCGCTCCAGCGCCCGACCGAGGCGGTGGGCCAGCGCCGACAAATCGGTCAACCCCACCGCGGCAGCGCCGTCCCCAAGCGACTGCGTGAGCTCGGTTGCCACGCCGCCCAGGGGATGCTGGAGCTCCAGCGCCCACTCGGACAGCTCGGTGATCAAGCGGCGAGAGAGCTCGTCGGCGGCGTTCAGATAGGCATTGAAGACCGGGATGGCGACCGCCAGCGGGCCGATCATCTTGACCTGCTCTTGGGGCGCATCCCCGACGTCGAAACCGACATCGAGACGGGGGGAGACCGAGGGCGCCGGCCCACCCGAGGCCGGCGGATTTTCCCGGGGCCCCTGGCGCTCGAGCAGGGAGTGCAGCAACCCGGTGTCGGGGTCGCGGCGGAACATCGCCTCGGCGGTGTGCGGCTGGACGCCGAGCCGGTCGACCAGCAGGCTCAACGCACCGAGCTGGGTGGTCACGCGCTCGACCGCCTCCGGCCCGGGTTCGCCAGTGGCTGCTTCGGCCCGCAGCGCCTCGAGGTCCTCGAGCAGCGACTGCACGGCCTGCTCGGCCAACGGCAAATCGAGCACCGACAGCACGCCGCCGAGGATCCGGAGCTGGCCGGGCACGGGCGCCAGCACCGCTGGGTCCCGGGGAGTACGGAAGAAGTCGTCGATCCGCGCCTCGGCTTGCGACAGCGCGAGATGCAGCTCCCTTGCCACGCTGCCCCAGGCCTGGCGGTCAGACACCCGCCGGCAGGTCTGCACCATCCAGGCCTCGATCGGCTCGACGGCACCGCCCTGCTCCACAGCCAGGATGCGCTGGGCGAGGCGCTGCAGCGGGTCGGCCAGTCGGGTCGGCAGGCCAGCATCTTCCTGCAGCGCAGCATCGAGACAGAGCAGGCCCGTGGCCACCTCCATCGCCAGGGGCGGCGCCGGCGGCAGGCCCGAGCGCACGACCGCAGCGGCCAGGCGCAACAGCAGCGCGCCCAGCACCTGGCCCTCCGGAGCCAATCGGCCCAGGGAGTCGGCAACCAGCGAGAACTGCTCGACGAGCCCCGCCGCGGGGGTCCATTCGCCGCCGGCCACCGCCGACCAGCCGTCTCGGGCGGCCTCCAATCGCTTGCGAGCCTGGAGCACCGCCGCCGGGTCATGGCGACCGAGCGGGCTGCCTGGCTCACCGATGCCCAGCACGCCGCTGGCCGCGGGCGTCGCTTGCCGCACCGCACTCAGGCGGGGGGCCCGATCCGGGTCGGGCGCCTTGGCATGAACGCAGAAGAAGCTCAGGTCCCGCGCCAGCAGCTCGACCGAGGCCGGACAGTCCGACCCCGGCTGGCGCTGCTGCAGGCGCAGTTGCCCGAGCAAGCGGGACGCGCTGCGCTTGGTGTGGATGTCGGGCGCCAGCAGCCCCAGGGCCTGGGCCTCGAAGAACCCGGCCGCCAGCTGCCAGAGCGCCGCAGCACGGGGATGGCCGACCCCGGCGGCCAGGGCTGCGCTCAGATCGCTGAGCCGCTGAGCCGCTGCCGGCCCCGGACCGCGCATCAAGGCCAGCACCTGCGCCTCGACGTCGGCCGTGGTCAGGGGGTCGGCGGTGCGGGGCGACAACCCCGGCTCGGGCGGCAGCGCCGGCCACTGCCATTCATGGGACCACAGGTCGGCGGGGTGGATGCGCTCCGCGGTGGCAAGCGTCTGGATCGCCAGGTAGGGGGGGAAGAGGGTCAGCGGCGAGACGGGCTGGCCCGCGATCCGCCGCGCCATGACATCCAGGACCGCGAGCGAGGCATCGTGGATCGCATCGACCAGCCGCGCGTCCAGCCTCCCGGGCTTGGCGATGTGGCGCTGGACCAGGGCCTCACTGCCGCGCAGCAGCGTGGCAGCGGCCGGCAGCCCGACCAGATCCAGGACCCCCGCTCCCTCGTGAAGCAGGCGGCGAGCGGCCCGCAAAGGCGCGACGGTGGTGGCGGCGAATTCGGAATCAGAGGCCGACGCCGCTTCCTTCTGCAATCGACACAGGGACCGGTGGGCGGTCTCGAGCGACTTGCGCAGCGCCTCCTGGGTCCAGGCCAGGCCGCTGATGTCGTCGGGCAGGGCGGGGTCAGCGTTCATGCGGGCTCTTGCACGGGGACTCGCTCGGGCGCGAAGTTGGGCGCGACGTACCGATCCACCGGCCGTCAGCCGGGCGCGCCAAGCCGTTGGGGCGCCCGCCTCACGCCGCGCGGCAGAACCGGGCCACCGCCTGCAACAACTGCTCCTTGGTGAAGGGCTTGGTCAGGTAGCCTTCCGAGCCGACGAGGCGGCCCCGGGCCTTGTCGAACAGGCTGTCCTTCGTGGACAGCATGATCACCGGCACATCCGCGAACCGGGGATTGCGCTTGATGATCGCGCAGGTCTGATAGCCATCAAGCCGGGGCATCAGGATGTCGCAGAAGATCAATTGAGGATGGTGGTTGTTCACCTGGGACAAAGCTTCAAAACCGTCTTCAGCGAGCAGAACCTCGCACCCCCCCTGCTTCAGGAAGATCTCGGCGCTGCGGCGGATGGTGTTGCTGTCGTCGATAACCAGCACCCGCGCCGCGGGTGGATTGACGCTGTGCTTCAGCGCCGGCTCACTGGCCTCGGCGCCGTTCTCCAAGAACACCCCCCAGGATGGCGCATTCCCCGGCTCCTGCATCACGCTCCCCCATCAGGACGTGGGTTCAGATCTGCACCATCTCGAAGTCTTCCTTGCGGGCACCGCATTCGGGGCAGGTCCAGTTCATCGGGACATCGGCCCAGGCCGTGCCCGCAGCGACACCATGCTCGGGGTCTCCGGCGGCCTCGTCGTAGATCCACCCGCAGATGAGACACATCCAGGTTTTTGATTCGCTCACGGTGTTCGAGGCCTCACTACAATGACCGAATATTGTAGCGACGGGCCTGCCGGTCACGACCTTTGCCTGCGGGCATCTGCAGACGAATCCTCACAAATTTCCGGAGCCTGGCAGCGACCTGCCCGAAGGCCACCTCGGCTCCGGACCCCGAGCCATGAAGACCCCCGAGCCCACCGCGACAGACCTCAGCGACACCGAAACTCCCGAACCCGCAGCGCCCGCCTGCGTGATGAGCTTCAACGCGAGCGACCCGAGCGGCGCCGGCGGCTTGGCTGGCGATGTGGCCACGATCGCCGCTATGGGCGCCCACGCGCTCCCGGTGGTCACCGCGATCGTGCTGCGGGATACGGCCGAGGTCTTCGAATCCCACGAGATCGAGGCCGATGTCATCGTCGAGCAGGCCCGCAGCATCCTCGAGGACGTGACCATCGCGGCCTGGAAGGTGGGCTTTCTCGGCAGCGCCGAGGGCGTGGCGGGCGTGGCCGAGGTCCTGAGCGACTACCCCGACGTGCCGCTCGTGGCCTACCTCAGCGCCGTGTCCTGGCTGGACGAGGACGACCAGCAGGCCTACCTCGATGCCTTCCGCGAACTGATCCTGCCCGCCACCGAGGTCCTGGTCGGCAACCAGCAGACCCTGACCGACGTGCTGCTGCCCGATTGGGATGGCGAGCGTCCCCCCTCGGCGCGTGAGCTCGCGATCGCGGCTGGGGAACTGGGCGCCAGCTACGTGCTGGTCACCGGCATCTCACTGCCCGGCGTCAAGGGCAGCGAAGGCCACATCGACAACGTGCTGGCCTCGCCCCAGGGCGCGATCACCGGCGAGAAGTTCGAGCGCTTCGAGGCCAGCTTCATCGGTGCCGGCGAGACCCTGGCTGCGGCGCTCGCGTCGCTGCTGGCCAGCGGCCAGGACCTGCACCTGGCGGTGGGCGAGGCGCTGAGCTTCCTCGATCAGGCGCTCGACGCGGGCTTTCGCCCCGGCATGGGCCAGGTGATCCCGGACCGCTTCTTCTGGGCCCTGCCCGAGGGCGAGGAAGGCGAGCCTGGCGACGAGAGTGAACCCGTGCCCGACCTGCCAAAGGCCGATGGCCCTGAAATCCCCCGCGGCCCGCGCCGCATCCACTGAGATTCCCAATGGCTGACGATCCCTCCGGCACGCCGGGCTCCCCGGCTTCGCCCGCGCCCCGCAGCGCGGCCCTGTTCGAGCGCGCCCGCCGCGTCATCCCGGGCGGGGTCAATTCGCCGGTGCGGGCCTTCCGGGCCGTCGGCGGCACGCCGCGCTTCATCCAGCGGGCCCAGGGCGCCTACCTGTGGGACGCGGACGGCCAGCGCTACATCGATTACATCGGCTCCTGGGGACCGATGATCCTCGGCCACGGCCATCCGGCGGTGCTCGACGCCGTGGAGAAGGCCGCCCGCGACGGCTTCAGCTTCGGCGCCCCGACCGAGCGCGAGGTCGAGCTGGCCGAGGAAATCCTCAAGCTCGTGCCCAGCGCCGAGCAGGTGCGGCTGGTCAGCTCCGGCACCGAGGCCGCGATGAGCGCCCTGAGGCTGGCGCGCGGCGCCACCGGCCGCAGCAAGATCGTCAAGTTCGAGGGCTGCTACCACGGGCATGCCGATGCCCTGCTGGTCAAGGCTGGCTCGGGCCTGGCCACCTTCGGCCACCCCACCAGCGCCGGCGTGCCGCCCGAGGTCGTGCAGCACACCCTCGTGCTGACCTACAACGACGTGTCCGAGCTCGAGGCCGCCTTCGATGCCCACGGCCGCGAGATCGCCTGCGTGATGATCGAGCCCATCGCCGGCAACATGAATTTCGTGCGCGCCTCGCTGCCCTTCATGAAACGCCTGCGCGAGCTGTGCACCCAGCATGGTGCGCTGCTGGTGTTCGACGAGGTGATGTCGGGCTTCCGCGTCGCTCTGGGCAGTGCCCAGAGCCTCTATGCGCGCGATCTCCCCGGCTTCCAGCCTGACCTCAGCGTGTTCGGCAAGGTCATCGGCGGCGGCATGCCGCTGGCGGCCTTCGCCGGTCCACGGGCGGTGATGGAACAGCTGGCGCCGCTGGGGGGCGTGTACCAGGCCGGCACGCTCAGCGGCAACCCGGTCGCCACCGCCTGCGGTCTGGCGACCCTGAAGGAGATCCAGAAACCCGGCTTCTTCGAGGCCTTGTCGGCGAGCACGCACAGTCTCACCACCGGCCTGCTGGCGGCAGCGCAAGAGGCCGGCGTGCCGATGGTCGGCGACTGCGAAGGCGGCATGTTTGGCTTCTTCTTCCCGAAGCACGCGGGCGACTTCGGTGGTGGCCTGCCGCAGAACTATCCGCAGGTCATGACCACCGACGGCGCGCGCTTCAACCGCTTCTTCCACGCGATGCTGGAGCGCGGTGTCTACCTGGCGCCGGCACTCTATGAGGCGGGCTTCGTGAGCGCCGCCCATACCCCGGCCGACATCAAGGCCACCCTCGAGGCCGCCGCCGCGGCCTTCGCGGCCGGATGAGCCAAGGCGACGCGAGCTGTCCCGCGGAATCCCGTACCCTCAAGTTCTGCGCCGATCGTCCGAAAAGCCGGTTGAGAGCCAAACCCAGGGCGGCGTGAAGAACCAGGCACCGCCGAGCCCCAACGAGACCGAACGCATGAAACTGACCATCGCCCGAAAATTCCTGCTGATGGGGCTGCTCGCCGTCGCCGCCGTGGTGCTGCCCGGGACGCTGTACTGGCAGGCCGCGGTGAAGGACCTGAATTTCGCAGCGACCGAGATCTCGGGCATCCCGGTGATGCGCACGCTCTACGCGGCGGTCCGTCTCACGCAGGAGCACCGGGGTCTGTCCGCAGGCGCGTTGGCCGGCAACGTCCAGGCCCGGGAGGCTCGCCAGGCCAAGCAGGGGGAGGTGGATCAGGCGATCACCGCCGTCACGGCCCAGCTCGCCGGCCTGGATCGTGGCGAGGCGCTGCGCAAGAGCTGGGCTGAGGCCGTGGCACCCTGGTCGGGCCTGGCGGCTGCCGTGAACGGCGCCAGCGTCAGCGGCAAGGACAGCTTCGCACAGCACACGGACATCGTCAGCGGGCAGATGAAGGTGCTGGGAGAAGCCGCCGATCACTTCCTCTGGTCGCTCGATCCAGAAACCAACACCTACTTCATGATGACGGCCACCGCGGCGGATGGCGTGCAGTTCACCGAGCGGATGGGGCAGCTGCGCGGCAGCATCGCGGGCCTGCTGGCCCAGAAGTCGATGGGCCTGGACGACCGCCGCAAGCTCAACACGCTGTTGGCGCTGGCGGCCGACAGCCACGACCGCACCCGCTCGGCACTGGAGAAGGCCGCGGCGACCGATCCGGTTTACGCCGCAAAGCTCAAGGAGCCCATGGCGAAGCTCCAAGAAGAACTCGCCACGGCAACCGCCGCCATCAACCTCGCGATGGACGAACTCGCCAAGGACGCCCCCGCAGTCCTGGACCCGAGCGTCTATTTCGCCACGCTCACCGCGCCCATCAAGCGCCAGTTCGAGATCAACCAGATCGGCACCCAGCTGATCGACGAGTCCCTGCACGCGCGGGCAGCCACAGTCCGGCACACCCTGCTGCTGGGCATCGCCAGCTGCGTGCTGCTGGCCTTGGGCTATGCCGCGTTCGCATGGTGGTTTGCCAGGGGCACCACGGGGTCCCTTCGCAGCGCCCAGCAGGGGGCGCAGGCGATCGCCGATGGTGACTTGTCGGTCGCCCTGCCGGCCTCAGGCAGCGATGAGGTCGGGCAATTGATCGACGCGATGCGGCGCATGCAGTCCAACCTCGCCGACATCGTCACGCGGGTGCGCGGCAATGCGGAGACGGTCGCCACCGCCAGCGCGGAGATCGCCCAGGGCACCAACGACCTGAGCTCCCGCACCGAGGAACAGGCCGGCGCACTGGAGCAGACCGCGGCCTCGATGGAACAGCTCGGCACCACCGTGAGCCAGAACTCCGACAACGCCCGGCAGGCCAACCAGCTGGCGCAGAGCGCCTCCGACGTGGCGCTGAAGGGCGGCGTGGTGGTGGGCCAGGTGGTGGAGACCATGAAGGGCATCAACGACAGCTCCCGGCGCATTGCCGACATCATCGGCGTGATCGATGGCATCGCCTTCCAGACGAACATCCTGGCGCTCAACGCCGCGGTGGAGGCGGCACGGGCGGGCGAACAGGGCCGCGGCTTCGCGGTGGTGGCCGGCGAAGTGCGCTCGCTGGCCCAGCGCAGCAGCGAGGCTGCCCGGGAAATCAAGGGCCTGATCTCGGCCAGCGTGGAACGGGTGGGGCAGGGCTCGCTGCTGGTGGACCAGGCCGGCGCGACGATGGCCGAGGTGGTGTCCTCGATCCGCCGGGTGACCGACATCGTCGGCGAGATCAGCAACGCCAGCGTGGAGCAGGCCGGCGGTGTGGCCCAGATCGTCGAGGCGGTCAACCACATGGACCAGACGACGCAGCAGAACGCCGCGCTCGTGGAGCAGAGCGCCTCGGCCTCCGAGAGCCTCAAGGCCCAGGCGCAGGAACTGGTCAACGCTGTGGCCGTGTTCCGGCTGCGCGGCGGCTGATCCGTGCTCGGGCCGGATCTCGGCCCCGGGCCGGGAACGGCCCCTGACGGCTGAGACCGCCTCCCCCTCAGCGGTGCGCCCGGCCCTGGGGGCCTCCTAGAATCGACCGATGCATCTCCACATCCTGGGTATCTGTGGCACCTTCATGGGTGGACTGGCGGTGTTGGCGCGCGAGGCCGGCCACCGCGTGACCGGCTGCGACGCGGGCGTCTACCCGCCCATGAGCGACCAACTCCGCGCCCAGGGCATCGAGTTGATCGAGGGCTGGAGTCCGGACCAGCTGGCGCTCCAGCCCGACCTGTTCGTCATCGGCAACGTGGTCTCGCGCGGCAACGCGCTGATGGAGGCCATCCTCGATGCCGGCCTGCCCTACACCAGCGGCCCGCAGTGGCTCGCCGACCATGTGCTGCAGGGCCGCCATGTGCTGGCGGTGGCGGGCACCCACGGCAAGACCACCACCACCTCGATGCTGGCCTGGATCCTGGAGGCCTGCGGCCGCCAGCCCGGCTTCCTGGTCGGCGGCGTGCCGCAGAACTTCGGCATCTCGGCGCGGCTGGGCGGCACTGAAGCGGCGGGATCGCCCTTCGTGATCGAGGCCGACGAGTACGACACCGCCTTCTTCGACAAGCGCAGCAAGTTCGTCCACTACCGCCCGCTCACCGCGGTGCTGAACAACCTCGAGTTCGACCACGCCGACATCTTTGCCGACCTGGCCGCCATCGAGACCCAGTTCCACCACCTGGTGCGCACCGTGCCGGCCCGCGGCCGCGTGGTCGTCAACGCGCGGGAGGAGAGCCTCTCGAGGGTGCTGGCACGCGGCTGCTGGAGCGAGATCACCCGCTTCGGCGGGCGCGGCGACTCACCCGGCCTGCGGGCCCGCGGCGAGCCCCATGCCTTCGACGTGCTCAAGTCGGGGGTGAAGGTCGGCCGCGTCGAATGGCCGCTGCTGGGCGAGCACAACCAGCTCAATGCACTGGCGGCCATCGCCGCGGCCGAGCACGCGGGCGTGGCCGCCGCAGAGGCAGCCAAGGCGCTGTGCAGCTTCGCCAATGTGCGGCGGCGGCTGGAGCTGCGCGGCGAGGTGGGCGGGGTGAAGGTCTACGACGACTTCGCCCACCACCCCACCGCGATCCGCACCACGATCGACGGGCTGCGCCGCCGGGTCGGGCCGCTGGGCGAGGGGCCGCGCATCCTGGCCGTCTTCGAGCCGCGCTCCAACACCATGAAGCTCGGCGCCATGAAGGCGCAGCTGCCCTGGGCGCTGGAGGAGGCCGACCTCGCCTTCTGCCACGGCGCCAACCTGGGCTGGGACGCCGCCGAGGCGCTGGCGCCGATGGGGCGGCGCGCCATGGTTGGCAGCTCCATCGACGCGCTGGTGGCCCTGGTCGTCCAGGCAGCCCGGCCCGGTGACCAGGTGCTGTGCATGAGCAACGGCGGCTTCGGTGGCATCCACGGGCGGCTGCTGGAAGCGCTGGCGGGGCGGGTGGCCGCTTGAATCCCGTGGTCCCTGTCACCCACCTGCTCTACCTGCACGGCTTTCGCTCCTCGCCCCAATCGGCCAAGGCCCGGCGCATGGCGACCGAGGTCGGGCGCCTGCGCGCCGCAGGGCGTGAGATCGCCTGGTGCTGCCCGCAGCTGCCGCCCTCGCCCGCCGAGGCCGATGCGCTGATCGAGGCGGCCACCGCCGGCTGGCCGGCGGCTACCACCGCGGTGGTCGGCAGCTCGCTCGGTGGGTTCTACGCCACCGTGTGGGCCGAGCGCCGGGGCTGGCGGGCGGTGCTGCTCAACCCGGCGGTGGCGCCAGCCCGCGACCTGGCGGCGTATATCGGTGAGCAGAGCGCCTGGCACGACCCGGCGCTGCGCTTCGATTTCACAGCGGCCCATGTGACGCAGCTGCAGGCCATGCAGCCGGCCGCGATCACCGAGCCGGCCCGCTACCTCGCGGTCATCGCCCAGGGCGACGAGCTGCTGGACTGGCGCGAGATGCAGGGCCGCTACCCCGGCGCCCGCATCAAGCTGCTGGAGGGCAGCGACCACGCCCTGAGCGACTTCGAGGAACACCTGCCCGACATCCTGCATTTCCTGGCGCTGAGCTGAGCGCGGGGCCCCTGGATGGGACAATCCGGGGACATGATCTCCTCGACACCCACCCCCTGTTCGGGCGGATCCGGCACCCGGATCCGCACCGCTGCGACCACCAATCCCGGCACCCCCGCATCCCGTCCTCTGCAGACCCCCCGGACTGCCCGGTCCCCTCACGCTGCCAGCCCCTCCTGACATGGCCGACACCTATGCGCTGTTCGAGGAGGCCGGCAAGTTCCTGGCCGGCCGCGTCATGTCCGAAGCCGAGAGCTCGCTGCAGGTCGAGCTCGACTCCGGCAAGCGGGTGAAGGTCAAGAGCGCGAACGCGCTGTTGCGCTTTGCCAAGCCCGGACCGGCCGAGCTGCTGGCCCAGGCCCAGGCGCTGTCGCTGGAGATCGACCTCGACCTGGTCTGGGAGGTCGCGCCGGACGATGAGTTCGGCTTCGACGACATTGCCCGCGAGTACTTCAGCGCCCAGGCCGACGCGCCCCAGCGCGCCGCTGCGCTGCTGCGGCTGTTCGACGCGCCGCATTATTTCCACCGCCGCGGCAAGGGGCGCTTCCGCAAGGCGCCCGAGGACGTGCTGAAGCAGGCGCTGGTCGCGATCGAGCGCAAGGCCCAGCAGGCCGCGCAGATCGAGAGCTGGGCGGCAGCCCTGGCGGGCGGCGACTGCCCGGCGCCGATCCAGGAACAGCTCTACCGCATCCTGTTCCGGCCCGACAAGAACGCGCCCGAGTACAAGGCCGTGGTCGAGGCGGCCAAGCGCTCGCACCAGGCGCCGCTCGAACTGCTCAAGACCGCCGGCGCCATCCACAGCCCCTACCAGTTCCACTGGAAGCGCTTCCTGTTTGAGTTCTTCCCCAAGGGCACGGCCTTCCCGCCGCTGGTCGCCCCGGCGATCGCCGACGAGCTGCCGCTGGCCCCGGTGCAGGCCTTCTCGATCGATGACTCCAGCACGACCGAGATCGACGACGCGCTCTCGGTCCAGGGCCTGGGCACGGGCACGGTGATCTTTGGGGTGCACATCGCCGCACCGGCGCTGGCCATCCAGCCCGGCTCGGCGCTCGACCAGGTGGCACGCAGCCGCTGGTCCACCGTCTACATGCCGGGTCACAAGCTGACCATGCTGCCCGACGAGGTGGTGCAGGCCTACACGCTGCAGGCCGGACGCGACTGCCCGGCGGTGAGCGCCTACTTTCAATTTGATGAAGAGACGCTGGAGGTCCGGACAGTCGAGACACGGGTCGAGCGCGTGCCGATCGCCGCCAACCTGCGGCATGACCAGCTCGATGCGGTGATCACGGAGGCCTCGCTCGCCGGCGAGGCGCCGGCCGACTACGCCTTCGCGCCCGAGCTCGCCTTCGCCTGGCGGCTGGCCAGGCACCTGAAGGCGCAGCGCGAGCTGGCGCGCGGCAAGCCGGAGAACTTCAACCGCCCCGACTACAACTTCCGGCTCGAGGGTGGCGATCCGGCGGCCACCGAGCCCGACGGCAGCGAGACGGTGCTCATCACCGAGCGGCGGCGCGGCCAGGCGCTGGACCTGATCGTCGCCGAGGCGATGATCCTGGCCAACAGCCATTGGGGCGGCTGGATCGCCGAGAGCGGCGTGCCCGGCATCTACCGCAGCCAGGCCAGCATGGCGCCCGGCGTCAAGGTGCGCATGGGCACCAAGCCGGCGCCCCATGCCGGCATGGGTGTGCGGCAGTACGCCTGGTCCACCTCGCCGCTGCGCCGCTATGTGGACCTGGTCAACCAGTGGCAGATCGTCGCCTGCGCCCGCCACGGCCGCACTGCGGCGCTGGCCGCGCCCTTCAAGCCGCGGGACGCGGAGCTGTTCTCGGTGATCTCGGGCTTCGAGGCGGGTTATGCCGCCTACAGCCAGTTCCAGAACGGCATGGAGCGCTACTGGACGCTGCGCCACCTCCAGCAGGCTGACCGGACCGAGCTCGACGCGGTGGTCATGAAGGACGGCCTGGTGCGCGCCGACGCCCTGCCCCTGGTGCTGCGCGCCGCCGGCTGCGAATCCATGCCACGCGGGGCCCGGGTGCGGGTACGGATCGGCGGCATCGACCTGCTGACCCTGGATGCGCACGCCAGCCTGATCATCCGCCTGGACGACGCCGACACGACGGCCGACGACGCCGAGGTCGATGCCAACGAGGCCGAGGAAGCCGCCGAGTCCGCCGCACCGCTGGCCCTGGCCATCGACCTGGACGAGGCGGCGGGGGCGGTCGATGCGGCGGGGGTTGCCGCCACACCCGCCGCCTGAGACCGCGGACGCCCGCCCCCGCCATGCCAGCCACCGCGGCGTCCAGCGTCCGGCCGCCCCGGGCGAACGGGCTGAGGCAGCGCCTGCTGCGGCTCAGCGCGCTGCAGATCGCGCTGCTGGTGTCCTTCGGTGTGCATGCCTTGCTGCTCACGGTGCGCTTCGTCGATCCCGAGGGCTTCAACCGGGTGTTCAAGGACACGCCGCTGGAGGTGATCCTGGTCAATGCGCGCTCGAGCGAGCCGCCGCGCAAGGCCCAGGCCATCGCGCAGGCCTCGCTCGCCGGGGGCGGCGACGCGGCCCAGGGGCGCGCCACCTCGCCACTGCCCCCCTCGGCGCTCACCGAGATCGGCGACTCCATCGAAGACGCCCGCCAGCAGATCCGCAGCCTGCAGCAGCAGCAGCAACAGCTGCTGACCCAGGTGCGGCGCGAGCTGGCGACGCTGCCCCCGGCCGATCCCGAGCGCGACGAGGGCACCCCCGCGGCGCGCGCCCAGACCGAGCAGCGCCTGCAGCTGATGCGACAGCTCGCCGAGATCGAGAAGCGCGTCAACGAGACCAATGCCCGTCCGAAGAAGCGCTACGTCAGCCCCGCCACGACCGAGGCGGTCTACGCGATCTACTACGACGTGCTGCGCCGCCGGATCGAGGAGCGAGGCACCCAGAATTTTCCCGAGCAGAACGGCCGCAAGCTCTACGGCGAGCTGACGATGATCGTCACCGTCGATGCCAAGGGCCAACTGCTGGATGCCGAGGTGGTCAGGGGTTCGGGCAACAAGGCGCTGGACCGCCACTCCAAGGCCGTTGTGAGCGCCGCCGCACCCTTCGGTCCCTTCAATGCGGCGATGCGGGCCCAGGCCGACCAGATCGTGGTGGTCACCCGCTTTCGCTACACGCGTGACGAGGAACTGGAGACCGGCCTGATGCCGTCGACCGCCCCATGAGCGCCCAACCCCGCCTGGCAGACCGCTACGCCGTGGCCGGCCATCCGGTGGCACACAGCCGCTCGCCCTTCATCCATGCGCGCTTCGCCGCGCTGACCGGCGAGGCCGTCGACTACGGACGCCTGCCCTGCCCGCTCGATGGCTTCGCCCTCACCGTGCGGGCCTTTGCGGCTGGCGCCGGTGCGCCGCCCGGTGCCGGACCGGCACGCGGCTGCAACGTGACCGTGCCTTTCAAGTTCGAGGCGCCGGCCCTCTGCCAAGGCCTCACGCCGCGTGCGGCGCTGGCCCAGGCGGTGAACACACTGCGCTTCAGCCTGCCGGCCCAGGGCCCGCTTGACGCCGGCCCCCGTGGCGAACCAGTCCGCGATC
>CAISYQ010000152.1 GCA_903889735.1 uncultured Methylibium sp. | reverse complement strand
CGAGACCGAGTAGCGGCGGTCGAGCACGCTGCCCAGGTTGACCAGCAGGTCGCCGGGGACATAGGCCAGGCTGGGAAAGCCCAAGGCATTCCAGGTGGAGGCGGCGTCCACCCGGTTGATCTCGCCGTCGACGGTCGGGGCCACCGTGGCCACGAAGGCCTCGCAGCGCGAGGCGTCGGCCTTGGCCGCCAGCAGCAGGTCACCGGCCGCCACCCCCAGAGACGAGGTGACCGGGAACACGGTTTTCAGGCTGCCGGCGCCCGCCGGGTCGTAGCCGGGCGGGAGGATGCGGGTCGGGACCGCGAAGCTGGCCTTCGCGCTGCTCAGGACGCGCAGGGTGTTGCGGTTGGCGTCGGTGGCGTCGATCACCACCGGCGCGAGCAGGGTCGCCAGGGTGGGTGTCGCCGCGCCGGTGGCGATGTTCACGCTGTTGTAGCGGGCGTGGACCGGGCAGCCGATCAGGGCCGGACTGCTGGCAAAGCCATAGCCGGCCATCTGGAGATCCCGCTGCAGCGCGTAGATCGCCTGCGCACCATTGATCTGGGCGTCGGTGCCGGCCGTGGTACTGCGCTTCTGGCCTTCGGAAAACAGCAGCACCTGCGCGACGATCAGGGTCGTGAGCAGGCCGATCACGACCGAGACCATCAGCTCCACCAGGGTGAAGCCGCGGGCCGCTGCGGCGCGCGCCGTCGGCCGGGCCAGGCCCTCAGTCGAGGTTGACGCTGGTGCTGGTCGCATAGGTGTGGGTGCCCTCGCCGGGCACCGTCCAGGTGAGGGTGATGTCCACCGCGCCGGTGGATCCGTCGGCCGCGACCGCCACGGTGCTGCCCGGCAGGAGTTTGGTCACCTTGTTCTTCCAGTCCAGGCAGGGGTCGTGGTTGCTGCAGTTGGCGGTGGCGTAATTTGCCAGCTGACCGCGGTCGATCCACATGAGACCGATCACCTCGCTGGCCAGGGTGGCGGCATCGGCACGGAACTTGGACGAGGTCTGCGCCCGGGTCATCGAGGCCTGCAGGCCCACCATGCCGAGCACGCCGAAGGCGAAGATCAGGATGGCGATCAGGGCCTCGATGAGCGATACGCCCCGGAGGCCCCGGCGGGCCTGTGCGGTCCTGCCCACGCCCCGCCGGGGCTTGGACGGCAGGCTGCAGGGCGGCGTTGGCTGCGTCATGGTGGCGCCTGGGGGTTCGTGGACGGGCTCAGGCCGGGCAGGCGCGCGGGTCGGATGAGGCCACGTCCCGGTCGCACATCCGCACGCTGCCGGCTGCGGAGACCACGATCCGAAGGCGGCGGGCGCCGCTGCTGCTGTGTGTGACGTCCACGGTCGCGATCTGGTCGGGGGTGCGGCAGTCGTCGGCGGGCAGGCTCGAGCTGCCGGCCAACTGTCCGAGGCCGCTGAAACGCACGCAGCTGGCGGCGGTGGAAGCGGCCGATCTCGCCGCCACCGTGACGCCGCCATCCCCCCCGGCCTGGGTGGCCACGATCATGGGGGCCGTGGTCGGGTGGGGAGCCGAGGCGCACAGGCCGGTGGGATCGCTCAAGGCGATCACCCAGGAGCCCGAGGCCGAGGACAGCGCGCAGCTGTTGTCCACCAGCCGGTTGTCCGAGCCGGCCACCAGCCAGAAGGTCACGTTCTGATTGCGGCGCAGCGCCTCCGTGCGGGCTTGCTGCAGTCCGAGCTGCAGGGATTCGGCCGTGTTGCGGACCCGCACGTTGCGTATCCATTCACCCACCGACGGCAGGGCGGCCGCGGCCAGCAAGGCGATCATCGTCAGGGTGACGGCGATCTCGATCATGCTGAAGCCGCGCTGGCGGCTGATGGAACGTTTCAGCATTCGCTGCCCGTGATCAGCCAGCAGGTCCTGTTGGCAGAATCGCCCTTGAACCGGGTGGTCCCCTTGGCGCCGTCCTGGTTCAGGGTGTAGATGTGGCCCACCGCCTGGCCCGTGCTGCCGGTGGCGGTGAGGGTGTAGGCCTGGTAGGTGCCCGATGTCGTGCAGCTGAAGCTGAAGTACTTGGCGCCGGTCGGTGGGAAGCTCAAGGAGCCGTTGCCGCAGGTGCCGTTCGTGCTGTAGGCGCGGTTGTCCTGGTAGTACTGCTCCAGCTTGATGCGGTAGTCCGACAGCGTGCTGAAGGCCTCCGGCAGCTGCCCGCGCCGGATGTAATCCTGATAAGAGGGCAGCGCGATGCTGGCCAGGATGGCGACGATGGCCACCACGATCATCACCTCGATCAGGGTGAAGCCGCGGGCAATTGCGTTGGAATTCATTCGGGTTGGGCAGCCGTGTTGGACAGGGGACTGTGAGAGGCAGTGGCATTCACGGGGCTGGGCCGGTGGGACTGCCATGAAGCCAGGAGCCTTGATGGTGGCATGGTGGCAGACCCCAGGGCGCCTCCATCTGGACGAACGCGCGATTGGAGGCGACGAGCGGTCAGCCGGGGCTTCGGTCCGGGCTGCGGGCCGGGCGGTGAGGTGGGCGGTGAGGTGGGCGGTGAGGCGGGCACAGCGATCGGTGACAATCTGGTGTCACCAGAACAGTGGGCTGTACCACTGTCGAATGAGCCCCCTTCTTCTGACCACCGTCCGACCCCCGCCCGCCATGCCGAGCGGCAACACCTGCGTGAAATCCGACCCCCTGATCGTCATCGACCATGTCTCCTTCGGCTACGACGCCAGCCGTCTGATCCTGAGTGACATCTCGCTGCAGTTTCCGCGCGGTCGCGTCACGGCCATCCTGGGCGGATCGGGCTGCGGCAAGACCACGCTGCTGCGGCTGATCGGCGGCATCGCCGGGGCCGATGCCGGGCGGGTGGTGTACGACGGCGAGGTGGTCAACGCGCGCGACCGCGCCCAGCTGCTGCGGCTGCGCCGGCGCATGGGCATGCTGTTCCAGTTCGGGGCGCTCTTCACCGACCTGACGGTGTTCGACAACGTGGCCTTTCCGCTGCGCGAGCACAGCAAGCTGCCCGAAGACCTGATCCGCGACATCGTGCTCATGAAGCTCAACGCCGTCGGCCTGCGCGGCGCCGCACCGCTGCGCATCGCCGAAGTCTCGGGCGGCATGGCGCGGCGCATCGCGCTGGCCCGTGCGATCGCGCTCGACCCGGAATTGATCATGTACGACGAGCCCTTCGCCGGCCTCGACCTCATCTCCATGGGCGTGGCCGCCCAGCTGATCCGCAAGCTCACCGATGCCACCGGCTCCACCGCGCTGGTGGTCTCGCACGACGTGGCCGAGTGCATGGCCATCAGCGACCATGTGGTCTTGATGGCCGCCGGTGGGCGCGTCGTCGCCCAGGGCACGCCGGCCGATCTGATGGGCTCGCAGGACCCCGAGGTGCGGCAATTTGTGCGCGGTGAGCCCGACGGCCCGGTCAAGTTCCACTACCCGGCCGTGCCCCTGGCGCAGGATTTCCGGGTCGGAGGCCTGGCATGAACCCCTTGCGTTGGCTGGGACGGCGTGCGCTGGCGTTGCTGCGATCCTTCGGGCATGCAGCGGGTTTCTTCCTGGACCTGGTGGTCCACATCCCGGCAGCGCTGCGGCGCTTCTCGCTGGTGGTGGCGCAGATCCACGCGATCGGCAACCTGTCGCTGGTGATCATCCTGGCCTCGGGTCTGGCGGTGGGTTTTGTGCTGGCGCTGCAGATGTACTACGCGCTGGTGCCCTATGGCGCGACCGAGTCGCTGGGGTTGATCGTCAACCTCTCGCTGGTGCGCGAGCTCGGCCCGGTGGTCGCGGCCCTGCTGTTCGCCGGGCGCGCCGGCACCTCGCTCACCGCCGAGATCGGCCTCATGAAGGCGGGCGAGCAGCTCGCCGCGATGGAGATGATGGCGGTCGACCCGCGCAGCCGCGTGCTGGCGCCGCGCTTCATCGGCGGCATCTTGTCCATGCCCCTGCTCGCGGGGCTGTTCTCGGCGGTCGGCATCCTCGGGGCCTATGTGGTGGCGGTCCGCATGATCGGGCTGGACGAGGGCAATTTCTGGGGCTTGATGCAGGCACGCGTGGACGTGTGGCGAGACGTCGGCAACGGCATCGTCAAGAGCTTCGTGTTCGGCGTGGTCTGCACCGCGGTGGCGCTGTACCAGGGCTACGAAACCGAGGCCACCCCCGAGGGCGTGGCCTACGCGACCACCCGCACCGTGGTCATCTCATCGCTGGGCGTGCTGGGCATGGATTTCGTGCTCACCGCGCTGATGTTCTCGACGCCCTGATGCGCAGGGCCTGAAGGAAGAAAATGAGCAAGAAGGGTATCGAGACACTGGTGGGACTGTTCGTCCTGCTGGGCATGGCGGGACTGGTGTTCCTGTCACTGAAGGCGGCCAACCTGGCGAGCTTCGGGCAGCGCGACAGCTACACCGTCACGGCCCGCTTCGACAACATCGGCGCCCTGAAGCCCCGCGCGCCGGTGCGCAGCGCCGGGGTGACGGTGGGGCGGGTCACCAGCGTCTACCTCGACGGCCAGACCTACCAGGGTGTGGTCACGATGGAGATCGACCAGCAGATGAAGTTTCCGCGCGACACCTCGGCCAAGATCCTGACCGCCGGTCTGCTGGGCGACCAGTATGTGGGCCTGGAGCCGGGCGCCGAGGAAAAGCCGCTGGTCACCGGCGACACCATCAAGATGACGCAGTCGGCGGTGGTGCTGGAGAACCTGATCAGCCAGTTTCTTTTCAACAAGGCGGCCGAACCGGCCCAAGGAGGCGGGAAATGAGGCGTTCGCTGTCCTGGCGTGCCGGTCTGGTCTGCAGCCTGATGGCAGCGGCCCTGCTGAGCGGCTGCGCCACCACCCGCCAGCCCGATCCGCTGGAGCCCCTCAACCGCGCGACCTTCGCCTTCAACGAGAAGGTGGACGAGTTCCTGATCGAGCCGCCGGCCCGGGTCTACCGCGATGTGGTGCCCTCGATGGTGCGCCAGGGGGTCACCAACTTCTTCGGCAACCTGCGCGACGCCTGGTCGGCGGTGAACCTGGTGCTGCAGGGCCGTCCCGGCGACGGCATCCAGGATGCGATGCGGTTCTCCATCAACACGGTGTTCGGTTTCGGCGGCGTGCTCGACTGGGCCAGCGAGATGCGCCTGGAGCCACACCGCGAGGATTTCGGGCAGACCCTCGGGCGCTGGGGTGTCGGGCCCGGGGCCTACCTCGTGCTGCCCATGCTGGGGCCGTCGAACCTGCGCGACACGGCGGCCCTGCCGCTGGACCTGCGGGCGGAGATCGAGTTCCATGTGGACGATGTGGCGACCCGCAACAGCCTGACGGGTTTGCGCGTCCTCAGCCTGAGGTCCAACCTGCTGGACACCAGCAAGCTGCTCGACGGCATCGCCTTGGACAAGTACCTGTTCGTGCGGGATGCCTACCTGCAGCGGCGCCGCAGCCTGATTTACGATGGCAACCCGCCCGCGGAGCCGGATGACGAGGGCGAGCCCCCCGCACCGTCGGCACCCCGCGCCCAGCCCTGATCGAGAGACCCCCATGCGAACACGTGATTTCCTGACCCGCCTGGCGTTGACCGGCCTGCTTGTCGGTGTCGGCCTGCCGGGCGCTGCCCTGGCGCAGCCGGCCGGTGGCCCCGAGGCCCTGGTCCAGCAGCTCTCCACCGAGGTGATCGAGACGGTCAAGACCGACAAGGCCATCCAGGCCGGTGACTTGAAGAAGATCATCGCGCTGGTGGACAGCAAGGTCCTGCCGCATGTGAACTTCCAGCGCATGACCGCCTCGGCCGTGGGCCGCTACTGGCGCCAGGCCACGCCCGAGCAGCAGCAGAAACTCCAGGCCGAGTTCAAGATCCTGCTGGTGCGCACCTACTCGGGCGCGCTCACCCAGGTCCGTGACCAGACGGTCGAGCTCAAGCCCCTGCGTGCCAAGCCCGAGGACACCGAGGTCGTGGTCCGCACCGAGGTCAAGGGCAAGGGCGACGCCATCCAGCTCGACTACCGGCTCGAGAAGCAGGGCGAGGGCTGGAAGATCTATGACGTCAACGTGCTCGGCGTCTGGCTGGTGGAGAACTACCGCAGCAGCTTTGCCCAGGCCATCTCGGCCAAGGGCATCGACGGCCTGATCACCCAGCTGGCCGAACTCAACGGCAAGGCCGCGGCCGCCAAGTCCTGAAGATCCGCCCGCCGTGCTGCTGCTTCCCGAGACCCTGACCCTGAGCGAGGCGCACGACACGCTGCGCCTGCTCGAGACCGCGCTCAAGCGCGAGACCGAGCCGCTGCTGCTGATCGATGCCGGACCGCTCAAGCGCTTCGATTCCAGCGCGCTGGCCGTGCTGCTCGAGTGCCGGCGCCTGGCCACCGCCTGGGGCAAGGGCTTCGAGCTGCGGGGCCTGCCGCCCCAGCTCGGCGACCTGGCCCGCCTCTACGGGATCGACACCCTCTTGAACGGCGGCAACGTGGCGGCGACGCCCGGCGTGGCCGCAGCACCCGCTTCCTAACCGGCCTGAAGTCAAGCCGCTGCCGCGCCCCGGTTCTTCGCGCCTCCGCCCATGCCCAGCCAGCTCGATCAACTCAAGGCCCTGACAACGGTCGTGGCCGACACCGGCGACTTCCGGCAGATCGCCGCGTTTTCCCCGCGCGACGCCACCACCAATCCCTCGCTGATCCTCAAGGCCGTCAGCCAGCCCGAGTACGCGCCGCTGCTGGCCGAGGTCGTGGCCGCGCACCGCGGGCAGCCGCTCGACGCCATCGTCGACCGCCTGCTGGTGCGTTTCGGCTGCGAGATCCTGGCCGTGGTGCCGGGCCGCGTCTCGACCGAGGTCGATGCCCGCCTGAGCTTCGACACCGCGGCGACCATCGCCCGGGCCGAGCGCCTGATGGCCCTCTATGCGGCCCAGGGCGTGCCCCGCGAGCGGGTGCTGATCAAGGTGGCGGCCACCTGGGAGGGCATCCAGGCCGCCCGGGTGCTGGAGCACCACGGCATCCACTGCAACCTGACGCTGGTGTTCTCGCTGTGCCAGGCGGTGGCCTGCGGCGATGCGGGCGTGCGGCTGATCTCGCCCTTCGTGGGCCGCATCCTCGACTGGCACCGCAAGGCGGCCGGCGCCGCCTGGGACGAGGCCGCGAACGCCGGGCCCCAGGACCCGGGCGTGCGCTCGGTGGCCCAGATCTGGCGCTACTTCCGCAAGTTCGGCATCGACACCGAGGTCATGGGTGCGAGCTTTCGCAACACCGGACAGATCCTGGCGCTGGCGGGCTGCGACCTGCTCCCCATCAGCCCCGAGCTGCTCGCGGCGCTGCAGGCCGCGGACGGCCCGGTGCCGCGCGCCCTCGACGCCGAGGACGCGCGGCGCAGCGAGCTGCGGCCCCTGGTGCTCAACGAGGCCATCTTCCGCTGCGCGCTCAACGAGGACGCCATGGCCACCGAGAAGCTGGCCGAGGGCGTCCGCGCCTTCGCGGCCGACGCGGTCAAGCTCGACCGGATGATCGAGGCTCTCTGAGGCTCTCTGAGGCTCTCTGAGGCTCTCTGGGCCCTAGAGCCCGGGCGCTGGCCCGGCCCCGACCCCTGTTCCGCATGACGACTTGAGGTCGCCTGGGATGGGTTGGTGACGGCCCGCAGGGTCACCCCGCCTAGCGCCGCCGGCGGCAAGGCCATGCGCCCTGCATTCAGCCACCGCCTTGGCGGTGGTCCGACAGCCAGGCCTGGGCCAGCCGCACCCACAGCGTGGCGCCGAGCGGGATGAGGTCGTCGTTGAAGTCGTAGCTCGGGTTGTGCAGCATGCAGGGCCCGAGGCCATGGCCGCCCGCGCGGTGGGCGCCGTCGCCATTGCCGATCAGGAAGTAGCAGCCGGGCACGGCCTGCAGGAAGTAGCTGAAGTCCTCGGCCCCCATGGTGGGCTCGAACTCCTGCACATTGGCGGCACCCACCAGGCCGCTCATCACCTCGCGCACGAAGGCGGTCTCGCCGGGGTGGTTGATGGTCGGCGGGTAGTTGCGGTCGAAGGCGAACTCGCAACCCGCCTCGAAGGCCGCGCAGGTGGCTTCGGCCACGGTCCGCATGCGCCGCTCGATGAGGTCAAGCACCTCGGTGGTGAAGGTGCGCACCGTGCCCTCGATCACGCAGCTGTCGGGCACGACATTCGTGGCCTCGCCGGTGTGGATCATGGTGACCGAGATCACGCCGGTGTCGATCGGCCGCATGTTGCGGGTGATGATGGTCTGGAAGGCCTGCACCATCTGGCAGGCCACCGGCACCGGGTCGATGCCCAGGTGGGGCATGGCGCCATGGGCGCCCTTGCCGCGGATGGTGATCTTGAACTCGTTGCTGCTGGCGAAGGCCGGCCCGCTCTTGAGCGCGAACTGCCCCACCGCCAGGCCCGGCCAGTTGTGCGCGCCAAACATCGCCTCCATGGGGAAGCGCTCGAAGAGGCCGTCGCGGATCATCTCGCGGGCACCGCCGCCGCCTTCCTCGGCCGGCTGGAAGACCAGGTAGATGGTGCCGTCGAAGTTCCGCTGCGTGGCCAGGTGCTTGGCCGCCGCCAGCAGCATCGCCGTGTGGCCGTCATGGCCGCAGGCGTGCATGCGGCCGGGGTGGCGGCTGGCGTGCGGGAACTGGTTGTGCTCGGTCATCGGCAGCGCGTCGATGTCGGCCCGCAGGCCCACCGCCCGGGTCGAGTGGCCGTTCTTCACGATGCCCACCACGCCGGTGGTGCCCAGGCCCCGCACCACCGGGATGCCCCACCGGGTGAGCGCCTCGGCGATCACGTCAGAGGTTCGCTGCTCCTGGAAGCAGAGCTCCGGGTGGGCGTGCAGATCGCGGCGGATCAGGGCGACCTCGGCGCTGTCGGCAAGGATGGATTCGATCAGCTGCATGAAGGTCTCCAGCTTGGGCGGGGGTGGGCGGGCAGGGGTGCCAGGGTCGGGGAGGGTTCGGGCCGGCAGCGCGTCATGACGAACCGGGCCGCCCGATCCCGCCCCGTCTTGGCCTGGGCTTGGCCTTGGCCTCAACCCAGCCGGCTTGCACGGTCACGATGGATTGGATCCTATCCGCCCGGCGGCCGCCGCGGCGTCGCGCTTGCCCCCTGGGCATGCCATGATTCCTGGATGGAACCGATGGTGAATGTCGCGCCCGCCGCCCCGCGCACCGTGCACGGCGCCTGCCCCCACGACTGCCCCGACACCTGCGCGATGCGCGTCACGGTGGAGGCCGGCCGCGTGGTCCGCGTGCAGGGCGATCCCGACCATCCCGCCACCCAGGGCGCGCTGTGCACCAAGGTGTCGCGCTATCCGGAGCGGACCTACCACGCTGAGCGCGTGCTGCGGCCGCTGCGGCGCGTCGGCCCCAAGGGGGCGGGCCGCTTCGAGCCGGTGGGCTGGGACGAGGCGCTGGCCGATATCGCCGCCCGGCTGGGCGCCATCGCCGCGCGCGACCCCGAGGCCATCCTGCCCTACAGCTATGCCGGCACCATGGGCCTGGTGCAGGGCGAGAGCATGGCGGGGCGCTTCTTCCACCGGCTGGGCGCCTCGCGCCTGGACCGCACCATCTGCGCCAGCGCCGGGGCCGAGGCGCTCACGGCCAGCTACGGCGGCAAGGTCGGCATGCATGTGGAGCATTTCGCGGAGTCCAAGCTCGTCCTGATCTGGGGCAGCAACAGCATCGCCTCCAACCTGCATTTCTGGACCCATGCCCAGGCGGCCAAGCGGGCGGGCGCCAAGCTCGTCTGCATCGACCCGCGCCGCACCGAGACGGCCGACAAATGCCACCAGCACCTGGCCCTGCGTCCCGGCACCGACGGCGCGCTGGCGCTGGGGCTGATGCACGAGTTGATCGTCCACGGCCGGCTCGACCAGGATTACCTCGACCGCTACACCGAGGGCTGGCCGCTGCTGCGCGAGAAGGCGCTGGCCTGGCCGCCGGAGCGCGCTGCGGTCGTCTGCGGCCTGCAGGCCGACGAGGTGCGCGGCCTGGCGCGCGACTATGCCGACATCCAGCCCGCGGCGATCCGCCTGAACTACGGCATGCAGCGGGTGCGCGGCGGCGGCAACGCCGTGCGGCTGATCGCCACGCTGCCCTGCTTGGTGGGCGCCTGGCGGCGCCGTGCGGGCGGCCTGCTGCTCTCGAGCAGCGGCTGGTTCCCCACGGATCACGCGGCGCTGCAGCGCCCCGAGCTGCTGGCCGGCCGGCAGCCCCGCACCCTCAACATGAGCACCATCGGCGACGACCTGCTGCGTGAGGCCGCGCCCGGCTTCGGCCCGAGGATCGAGGCGCTGGTGGTCTACAACAGCAACCCGGTGGCGGTGGCGCCCGAGTCGCCCAAGGTGGTGCGCGGCTTCATGCGCGAGGACCTCTTCACTGTGGTGCTCGAGCATTTCCTGACCGACACCGCCGACCACGCCGACTACGTGCTGCCCGCCACCACCCAGCTCGAGCATCTGGACGTGCACGGCAGCTACGGCCACACCTCGGTGCTGATCAACGAGGCGGCGGTGGCGCCGCTGGGCGAGGCCCTGCCCAACACCGAGATCTTCCGCCGCCTGGCCCGGCGCATGGGATTCCTTGAGCCCTGCTTCGCCGAGACCGACGAGCAGATCGCCCGCCAGGCCTTTGGCGCGCGCGTCGACTTCGATGCGCTGCGCGCCCGCGGCTGGGTGCAGCTGCCGTTGCCCGAGGCACCCTTCGCTGAGGGTGGCTTCCCCACGCCCAGCGGCCGCTGCCGCATCGATGCGCCCGGCTGGGGCGTGCCCGACCACCTGCCCAACCACGAGTCGGCCGAGAGCCGTCCCGATCTGGCCGCCAGGTACCCGCTGGCCATGATCTCGCCGCCGGCGCGCAACTTCCTCAACTCGAGCTTCGTCAACGTCAAGAGCCTGCGCGACATCGAGGGCGAGCCCCTGCTGGAGATCCATCCGGTGGACGCCGCCCCGCGCGGCATCCGGAGCGGCGCCACCCTGCGTGTCTTCAACGACCGCGGCACCTATGTCTGCCGGGCGGACGTCAGCGAGCGCGCCCGCCCCGGCGTGGTCAACGGCCTGGGCATCTGGTGGCGCAAGCTCGGGTTGCGCGGCACCAACGTCAACGAGCTCACCCACCAGCAGCTCACCGACCTCGGACGGGCACCGAGCTTCTACGACTGCCTGGTGGAGGTGGCGGTCGACGAGGCCGCCGCCCGCCCTCTGGGGTGAGTCCCGCGTGATCGCTCGCATGATCTCGGTATCGATCCCGGTCACGATCTCCGGCGCGAACCTCGGCGCGAAGCTTGGCCCAAGGCGGGGCGTGATCGGCCGTCGCGCCGCCCGCCTGCTGCTCTGGTTCGCCATGGCGACCGGTCTCGCCGGCTGCGGCACCGCCGGCTACCTGGCGCAGTCGGTCCAGGGCCACCTGGCCGTGATGCGGGCCGCCCGGCCGGTGGGCGACTGGCTGGCCGACCCGGCCACCGCGCCCGCGCTGCGCGAGCGCCTCCTGCTCAGCCAGCGCCTTCGCGACTTCGCCGTGGAGGAGCTCGCGCTGCCTGACAACGCCAGCTACCGCCGCTATGCCGAGCTGGGCCGCCCGGCGGTGGTGTGGAACGTGGCGGCGGCGCCCGAGCTGTCGTTGCAGCTGCGCACCTGGTGCTTCCCGGTGGTGGGCTGCGTGGCCTACCGCGGCTACTTCGACCGCGCCGCGGCCGATGCGTTTGCGGCCGATCTGCGGGCGCAGGGCGAGGAGGTGTCGGTCTATGGCGTGCCGGCCTACTCCACCCTGGGCAAGCTGCCGGGCGACTTCTTTGCCGATCCGCTGCTCAGCAGCTTCATCCGTTGGCCCGAGGGCGAGCTCGCCCGGCTGATCTTCCACGAGCTGGCCCACCAGGTCGCCTTCGCCGAGGGCGACACCGAGTTCAACGAGAGCTTCGCCACCGCGGTCGAGCGCCTGGGCGGCGAGCGCTGGCTGGCCCAACAGGCCAGCCCGGCGGTGCGCGAGGAATTCGAGCGCTTTGACGCCCGGCGCCGCGACTTCAAGGCCCTGGCGCTGGCCACCCGCGCGCAGCTCGAGGCCCTCTACCGGGGACCCGGCAGCGAGACCGACCAGCGCGCCGGCAAGGCCCGCATCCTCGCGGACCTGCGCGCCGAGCATGCCCGGCTCAAGGCCGGTCCCTGGGCGGGCGAGGCCCGCTTCGATGCCTGGATGGCCGCGGCCAACAACGCCAGCCTCGGCCTGCAGGCCGCCTACAACGCCCAGGTGCCGGCCTTCGAGGCCTTGTTCGAGGCCCGGGGCCGCAGTTTCCCGCGCTTCTACGCCGAGGTGCGGCGGTTGGCGGCGCTGCCGAGGACCGAGCGCGCTGCCGCGCTGGCGGCCTGGCAGCCCCTCACTGCAGCGAACCGATGAGGTCGATGTAGTCCTGCATCGCCGCCTCGCGCCCATGGCCCTGGAGGGCGTTCCAGGCATCCCATTTGGCGCGGCCGACCGGGTCGGTCAGGCCAGGGCGATCGCCGCTGGCGTCGCCCACGCTCGCCTGCTTGTAAAGCGCGTAGAGGCGCAGCAGCGTGAAGGGTGCGGGGCGCTCGGGCAGCTGCGTGGAAGCGGCGACGGCCTGCTCGAAGGCGGTCTGGAGATCGGCCATGGGGGCTCCGGTGATTGAGGGGGGGGTGGGGACTCAGGCGGCGGCTTGGGCCCGGGCCCGCTGGCCTGGCAGCCCTGGCTCCCTCGGTCAGACCATGGTAGGCCCGCAGGCCTCGGGTAGCATGAAGCGACATCGATGACCTCCCCATGGACTGGCCCTACGAACTCCTGATTGGCTGGCGCTACACCCGCGCCGGGCGTGGTGGGCGGCGCAATCGCTTCATCTCCTTCATCTCCGGCGTCTCGGTGCTGGGCATCGCGCTGGGCGTGGCGGCGCTGATCATCGTGCTGTCGGTGATGAACGGCTTCCAGAAGGAGGTGCGCGACCGCATGCTCAGCGTGATCGCGCATGTGGAACTGCTCGATGCCGCCGGGGGCGCCCTGCCCGACTGGCGGGCCACCGCGGCGCAGGCCCAGCAGCGGCCCGAGGTGAGGGCCGCCGCACCCTTCGTGGCGGCGCAGGCGCTGGTCGCCCGCGGCGAGGACATGCGCGGCGCCGTGGTGCGCGGCATCGACCCGGCCGAGGAGCCCCGCGTCACGCCGCTGGCGGCGCAGCTGAAGGACGGCCCGCTGGCCCGGCTCCAAGCCGGCGCCTGGGGCATCGTGCTGGGCGGCGAGCTGGCGCGCGGTCTGGGCGTGCGGGTCGGCGACAGCGTCACCCTGGTCACGCCCGGCGGGCAGGTCACGCCCGCCGGCGTGGTGCCGCGCCTCAAGCAGATGACGGTCGTCGGCACCTTCGACGCCGGCCACTACGAGTACGACAACGGCCTGGCGCTCATCCACATCGACGATGCCGCCAAGCTCTTCCGCACCGGCGGGGCGAGCGGCGTGCAGCTGCGGCTGGACGACCCGCAGGACGCTCGGCGCGTGGCGGCCTCGCTCGCGGGGACCCTGGGCCCCGGCGTGGCCGTGCGCGACTGGACCCGCACCAACCGCAACTGGTTCGACGCGGTGCAGCTCGAGAAGCGCATGATGTTCATCATCCTCACGCTCATCGTCGCGGTGGCGGCCTTCAACCTGGTCAGCACGCTGGTGATGACCGTCACCGACAAGCAGGCCGACATCGCCATCCTGCGCACCCTGGGCGCCAGCCCGCACTCGGTCATGGGCATCTTCATGGTGCAGGGCGCGGCCTCCGGGGTGATCGGCACGCTGGGCGGGCTGGGCCTGGGCCTGCTGGTGGCCCTCAACATCGGCACCATCGTCCCGGCACTGGAGCGGCTCTTCGATGCCAGCTTCCTGCCGGGCAGCATCTACCTGATCAGCCGCATGCCCAGCGACCCGCAGGCGGCCGACATCCTGCCCATCGGACTGGTGTCGCTGCTGCTGGCCTTCGTGGCCACGCTCTACCCGAGCTGGCGCGCCAGCCGTGTGCAGCCGGCCGAGGCGCTGCGCTATGAGTGAACGGGGCGGGGAGCTTGGGTTGGAATCCGGCACTGCGATAGCCGCCGATGGCAGCGCGGCGGCACGCCTGAGCGAGCCCGTGCTCCAGGCCCGCGGCCTGCACCGGCGCTTTACCGAAGGCGGGCTCGACGTGGTGGTGCTGCAGGGCGTGGACCTGGCGGTGGCGCGCGGCGAGACCTTGGCCGTGGTCGGTGCCTCGGGTTCGGGCAAGAGCACGCTGCTGCACCTGCTCGGCGGGCTGGACGCGCCCAGCGCCGGCTCGGTGATGCTGATGGGACGCCTGCTCGGCGGCGAGGGCGCGAACCTGGGCCCCGCGCAGCAGGGGGTCTGGCGCAACCGCCACCTCGGTTTCATCTACCAGTTCCACCACCTGCTGCCCGAGTTCAGCGCGCTCGACAACGTGGCGATGCCGCTGCTGATCCGTCGCCTGCCCCGGGCGCAGGCGCGCGCCGAGGCGGCCGCGATGCTGGCCTCGGTGGGCCTGGCCCCCCGCGCTGCGCACCGGCCGGGCGAGCTCTCGGGCGGCGAGCGCCAGCGCGTGGCGGTGGCGCGGGCACTGGTCACCCGCCCGGCCTGTGTGCTGGCCGACGAGCCCACCGGCAACCTGGACCGCGGCACCGCCGACGGCGTGTTCGCGCTGATGCTCGAGCTCGCCCGCGAGCGCGGCACCGCCTATGTGGTGGTCACGCACGACGAGTCGCTGGCGGCGCGGTGCGACCGCCGGCTGCAGCTGGAGCGCGGGCGCTTGCAGGGCTGAAGGCCGCGCCGGAGTAGCTTGCCGGCGTGCCGGCGGGGCCTGGATCGCCGGCACCCCGGCCAAGTTCAACTCGGGGGGCCGCACGCGACCCCTCATGCCTTCCGCCAGGCCACCCTCTCGACCCGCCAGCCGGCCTGGGCCAGCAACGAGGGCAGGCCGCGCGGGCCCTGGAGGTGCAGCGCGCCCACGGCGACGAAGGCGCCACCCGCCTGCAGCGGGCCCGCCAGCCGGGCGGCCATGGCTTCGCTGCGGCGATGCACCAGGTGCTCGAGCAGGTCGTCCAGGGCCGACAGCAGCGTCGGCTCGTTGGCGCCGATGGCGCGCTCCTGGTCCAGCAGCCCGGCCAGGTCCTGGTCGAGGTAGAGCGCGCTCAGGCGGGCGATCCCCGCCATCGCCTCGCCGTGGTGGCGCGACAGGCCCTCCAGCAGGGCCCACTGCGAGCCGGCCGGCAAGGCCTCGAGCGCATCGATCTGCGCCTGCAGTTCCTCCAGCGGCTCCACCGGCTTGCCCTGCTGCCGCGCCAGGCGTTCGAGCGCTGCATCGACCGTCTCGCCGGGCGGCTGCGTCGGTTGGCTGAGCTGCAGGTAGGCGGCCCAGGGCTTGAGCCGGTCGGCGGCGCGCGGCGGCAGGCCATGGTGCTGACCGAGGAGTTCGGCCACGCGGGCGAACAGGGTGTCGCCGGCGATCGCCCGCAGCGACTGCCCGGGCGGCAGCTGCGTGGCGGCCAGGAAAGCGCGGCCACTCTCGGGGTCTGACCGCAGCTCCGGCATGAAGCGCCTTGCCGCCCTCAGCGCGGCGCGCACGGGCGGCGCAAACGCCTTGGCCGCTGCGTCATCGATGTGCAGGGTGCCGTAGAGGTGGCTGGCTGCGGCGCCGCGCGGGCGGGCCGGGCTGACGCGCCACAGCAGGCCGCGGTCGAAGCGGGCCGAAGGTCCCACGGGCGCCGCCCGGGCGGGCGTGGCGGGAACACCGAGGGCGGCACTGGCGAGGATGCCGACGGGGACACCGAAAGGCACCCCGAGTGCTGCGGTCAGCCACTGGCGGCGTGTTGGCATCGGCCAGTGGGACCCGCCTGCGACCGCCATGCGCCGAGCCGGTCCGCCGGATCAGCCGGACCGGCGCGATGTCAGCGCTTGTCCTTGTCTGCCGCGGGCGGCTCGGGTTTCTTTTGTTGGTCGCCCAGGACGGTCTTGAGCGGGCAGATGGAGAAGGCGGGGCACTTCTGGCAGCCAGCGGCCAGGGCAATCGGGCACAGGGTCATGGCGGTCTCCGATCGGGTGGGGCCGCACGGGAGCCGTGCGGCTGGGGTGATTGTGCGGCCGGCAGGCGGCGCTGGGGAGGTTCTAATCGCGGCGTGCAAGGGATTCCCGCCAACCCCCCAGATTCCAAGCCCGCGCCCCTGGCCACGCTGGGGCCCGCGCCCTTGCCTGGGGCCTGGATCGACACCCACTGCCACCTCGATGCCGCGGAATTCGCGCCCGATCGCGATGCGGTGGTGGTCCGCGCCCGACAGGCAGGCGTGGGGCAGGTGGTGCTGCCGGCCGTGGATCCCGCCAATTTCGACGCCGTGCGGCGCCTCGCCCACGAGCATGGTCTGGCCTATGCGCTGGGCATCCACCCCCTTTACGTCGGGCCGCTGGGCGAGGACGCGCTGGCGGCCCTGCACGCGGCGCTTGTCGCGCACCGCGATGACCCGCGCCTGGTGGCCGTGGGAGAGATCGGGCTCGACCACTTCGTGCCCGGCCTGGACCGGGCCAAGCAGTCGCATTTCTACCTGCAGCAGCTGCGCCTGGCCCGCGATGCCGGGCTGCCGGTGCTGCTGCATGTGCGGCGATCGGCCGACGCGCTGCTCAGCGGCCTGCGCCGGGTGCCGGTGCGGGGCGGCATCGCCCACGCGTTCAATGGCAGCCGCCAGCAGGCCGAGGCCTTCATCGCGCAGGGCTTTCGGCTCGGCTTCGGCGGCGCGGTGAGCTTCGACCGTGCGCTGCAGCTGCGGCGGCTGGCCACCGAGCTGCCGCTGCCGGCGCTGGTGCTGGAGACCGACGCGCCCGACATCCCGCCGCAGTGGCTCTACAAGACCGCGGCCCAGCGCGCGCTGGGCGAGACCTGCCGCAACGAGCCGGCCGAGCTGCCGCGCATCGCCGCCGTGATCGCCGCCCTGCGCGGGCTGTCGCTGGAGGCTCTGGCCCGCGCCACCGTCGACAACGCCTGGGCGGCGCTGCCGCGTCTGGCCGCGCTGGCAGGTGCGGCGGTGCTGTCGCATTCGGTGGCGCCCTGGTGGTCAACGCGGCCGGCCGGTCGGGCGCCGTCGCCCGACCTGGGCGGCGCCGCATGAGCGCCCTGTCACCCCGCGGCGATGCCCCGTGCATCGCGCCGCGGCCGGCCGCCAGCGAGCGCTTGAGTGGCCTGGCGCCCGTGATCGCTGCCGGCACCCGGCTGGTCGTGCTGGGCAGCTTCCCGGGTGCGGCCTCGCTGGCGGCTGGCCAGTACTACGGCCATCCGCGCAACCAGTTCTGGCCGCTGCTCGGCGCGATCTGGCGCATCGACCTGGCCGCGATGCCCTACGAGGCTCGTGTGGCCGAGATCGCCCGCCGGGGCCTGGGCCTGTGGGATGTGTACGCCGCCTGCCGCCGCCAGGGCAGTCTGGACAGCGCCATCCGCGAGGCCGAGCCCAACGAACTCGCGCGGCTGCGGCGGCTGGCGCCCCGGCTCGAGGCGGTTGCCCACAACGGCAGCGAGTCGGCACGCAGCGCCGGGCTCACGGCAGCCCTCGGCTTGGTGGTGCACCGCCTGCCGTCCAGCAGCCCGGCCAACGCCAGCTGGTCCTTCGAACGCAAGCGGGCGGCTTGGCAGGCGGTGCTGGCCAAGCACGGACTGGCGGATTGAGCCGATGGCCCAGCGCCCGCCCCGCGGACCCCTGCTCGCGCCCGCCACCGTGTCGGAGGCCGATGGCGTGCGCTACCTGCACCTGGGCACCATCTGGGTCCAGGGCGCGATGCGCATCGCCAAACCGCAGCGCCTCGAGCTCGAATATGTGCAGCGCATGATGGCCTGGCTGCTGCTGCGCCCGACGGAAGAGCCCGAGGGCCACGCGGTGCAGCTGGGCCTGGGCGCGGCCGCGATCACGCGCTTCTGCCACCAGAAGCTGCGCTGGCGCACCACGGCGGTGGAGATCAACCCGACCGTGATCGGCGTGTGCCGGGCGTGGTTCAAGCTGCCGGCCGACGATGCGCGCCTGAGCGTGACGCTGGCCGATGCCGGCGACTGGGTGAGGGAGCCGGCGCATGCCGAGTCGGTGGACGCACTCTGCGTCGACCTCTACGACCATGAAGCCGCCGCCCCGGTGCTGGACGACGAGGCCTTCTACCGCAGCTGCCACGCGGTGCTGACCGAGGGCGGCGTGATGAGCGTGAACCTGTTCGGCCGCGACGTGAGCTTCGGGCGCAGCGCCGCGCGGATCGCGGCGGTGTTCGGTGACGCGCATGTGGCGATGCTCAAGCCCACCAAGGAGGGCAACACCATCGTGCTGGCCTGGAAGGGCTTCGAGCTGCCCGATCGCGAGCTGCTGGCCGCCCGCGCCGAGGCGCTGGAGGACCGCTTCGATCTGCCGGCCCGCAAGTGGCTCAAGCTCCTGCAGAATCTGCCTGACCGCTCCGCCACCGCCTCATGAACGACCGCCAACGCCCCCCGTCTGCCGCCACCGATGCCCCAGGTGGGCCGGGCACCGCCGCCGTGCCGTCCGGTCCGCTGCACTGGAAGCCGTTGGTGGGCTGGCTGCTGGCCGACGGCCTGATCACCCTGGCCGATGGGCAGCGCATCGCGCAGCGCTTCGGGGCCGGCGACAGCGCCCAGCACCCGCTGGTCCGCCTGGGGCTGGCGGGGCTGGTGCATGCCGAGAGCGGCCGGGCGCTGGACACCGAGGCGCTGACCGAGTGGCTGGCCGGGCGCTGCAAGCTGCCCTACCTGCGCATCGATCCGCTGAAGGTCGATGTGGCCCGGGTCGCCGACGTGATGTCGGTCACCTACGCCGAGCGGCGGCGCTCGCTGCCCATCCAGGTGGGCGTGGCCGAGGCGCTGGTCGCGACCTGCGAGCCCTTCGACGCGGCCTGGCTGCCCGAGATCGAGGCCCACACCCGCAAGCGCATTCGCCTGGCATTGGCCAACCCGCTGGACATCCAGCGCTACACGACCGAGTTCTACACGCTCTCGCGCTCGGTGCGCTCGGCGCAGAAGAGCGGTGACGGCAGCTCCCCGGCCAGCTTCGAGCAGCTGGTGGAGCTGGGCAAGAGCAACAAGCAGCTCGACGCCGATGACCAGGGCGTGGTGCAGGTGGTCGACTGGCTGTGGCAGTACGCCTTCGACCAGCGCGCCTCCGACATCCATCTCGAGCCGCGGCGCGAGATGGGCGCGATCCGATTCCGCATCGACGGCGTGCTGCACACCGTCTACCAGGTGCCGCTGTCGGTGATGGGCGCGATGACCAGCCGCATCAAGCTGCTCGGCCGCATGGACGTGATCGAGAAGCGTCGCCCGCAGGACGGCCGCATCAAGACGCGCCGCAGCGCGGCGGCCGGGGGCGCGCCGCAGGATGTGGAGATGCGCCTGTCGACCCTGCCCACCGCCTTCGGCGAGAAGATGGTGATGCGCATCTTCGACCCCGACAACGCCGTCAAGCCGCTCGATGCGCTGGGCTTCACGCCCCATGACGCGCAGCGCTGGGAGCAGCTGGTCACGCGCAGCCACGGCATCGTCCTCGTCACCGGCCCGACCGGCTCGGGCAAGACCACCACCCTCTACGCCACGCTCAAGCGCTTGGCCACCGACGAGGTCAATGTCTGCACCATCGAGGACCCGATCGAGATGATCGAGCCGGCCTTCAACCAGACCCAGGTGCAGACCGTGCTCGACCTGGGTTTCGCCGAGGGCCTGCGGGCATTGATGCGCCAGGACCCGGACATCATCATGGTG
>CAISYQ010000151.1 GCA_903889735.1 uncultured Methylibium sp. | reverse complement strand
GGCGCTGTCCAACGCGCTGTCCTCTCAGCGGCTGCACCATGCCTATCTCTTCACCGGCACGCGCGGCGTCGGCAAGACCACGGTCTCGCGCATCCTGGCCAAGAGCCTGAACTGCACCGGCCCCGATGACCTGGGTGGTATCACCGCCGAGCCCTGCGGCGTGTGCCGCGCCTGCACCGAGATCGACGCCGACCGCTTCATCGACTACGTGGAGATGGATGCCGCCTCCAACCGCGGCATCGACGAGATCCGCGACCTGCTCGAGCGGGCCGCCTACAAGCCGGCGGTCGGGCGCTTCAAGGTCTTCATGATCGACGAGGTGCACCAGCTCACCAAGGACTCGTTCAACGCACTCCTCAAGACTCTGGAGGAGCCGCCCGGTTACCTGAAGTTCGTGCTTGCCACCACCGACCCGGAGAAGGTGCTGCCGACCGTGCTGTCGCGGTGCCTGCAGTTCAACCTGCGCCCAATGGCACCCGAGACCGTGTTCGGGCGGCTGGCGCATGTGCTGCAGGCAGAGGCGGTGACGGCCGAGCCGGCGGCGCTGCGGCTCCTGTCGCGGGCTGCGCGGGGTTCGATGCGCGATGCGCTCTCGCTGGCCGACCAGGCCATTGCCTTCGGCGCAGGGACGCTCACCGAGTCCGGTGTGCGGCAGATGCTCGGGGCGGTGGGCCGCGGCCCGGTGCTGGCGCTGCTCGAGGCCCTGGCGGCCGGCCAGGGTGCGGGGGTGATTGGCGGTGTGGACGCGATGCGTGCCGAGGGTCTGTCGGCCGAGGGCACTCTCGAGGAGATGGCGACCCTGCTGCAGCAGATGGCGGTGATCCAGGCCGTGCCCGACGCCCAGGACCGCGAGGACCCCGACTCCGCAGCCATCGCCCGCCTGGCCAGCCTCCTGCCGGCCGACGAGACGCAATTGCTCTACAGCATCGCCCTGCACGGACGCGCCGAACTGGCGCTGGCGCCCGACGAGTACAGCGGCCTGGTGATGGTGCTGCTGCGCATGCTGGCGTTCCGGCCCCAGGGCGCGACGCGGCCTGCGGCACCGACCGACGACGCATCGGCATCGGCATCGAGGTTGCCTCCAGCGCCTGCCTTGCCCCTGGTGCGACCCTCGGTGGCGGCAAGCACGGCCGTGGCCGCCCCCAGGCCCGAGCGATCGACCCCGGCGGCCACCACGCTCCCGGCGGCAGCCGCGCCGTCGGTGCCGCGCGCCGCCAGCGTGCCGCCCTGGGAAGAGGATGTGCCGCTGGACACCGAGGCGGCGATGCAGGTTGCCGAACCTCACCCCAGCCCGCTGGGGTCGCCCCTGGGCTCGCGCCTGTCCTCGCAGTCGGCGTCAGCGCCCGCAGTGCCGTCCCCAAGCTCCACACCGCTCGTGCCCCATCCAGGTTCGCAGCGACCAACGGCAGCTGCTGTGGCCCCAGTCGCTCCCCCGGCCGCTCCGGCCACGCCCAACGCATGGACCGCCACGCCCCTGGGCGACCGCTGGGCGGCGCTGGTGCGGCAGCTCAACGACGCCCAGGCGATCACCGCCCTGGTGCGCGAGCTGGCCCTGCAGTCCGAGTGCACGGCCCTTGACGAAGAAGGCGGGCGCATCGCCTTGCGGGTCGAGCGCGAGAGCCTGCGCAACCCGGCCCATGCCGAACGCCTGCAGGTCGCCCTGGTTGCCTTGCTGGGCCAGCCGGTGACGCTGGAGGTGGTGGCCGGCCCGGTGGGCGACACCCCAGCGCGGCGCGAGACGGCCGCGCGCGAGGCCCGCCAGCGCGCCGCTGAGGCGCTGATCCACGACGACCCGCTGGTGCGGGAACTCACCGCCAGATTCAAGACGGCCCGCATCGTTCCAGGGTCGATCCAACCGCTTTAGCTTCAATCGGAGAACGACATGCTCAAAGGACAACTGGCCGGCCTGATGAAACAGGCGCAGGCGATGCAGGACAACCTCAAGCGCGCGCAGGAGGAGCTGGCCGGGATCGAGGTTGAGGGTCAATCCGGTGCCGGGCTGGTGAAGGTCGTGATGACGTGCAAGAACGACGTGCGCCGCATCACCATCGACCCCAGCCTGTTGGCCGACGACAAGGAGATGCTGGAGGATCTGGTGGCCGCCGCCTTCAACGATGCGGTGCGTCGCGCCGCCGCCACCAGCGAAGAGAAGATGGGCAAGCTGACGGCCGGGATGCCCTTGCCGCCGGGCATGAAGTTCCCGTTCTGAGCAGGCTCTTCCGAGGCTGACCCGGCGGCTGGCAACATGGCAAGCCTGTCCTCGCTCGAGACCCTGACCGACGCCCTGCGCCGCCTGCCGGGGGTGGGCGTGAAGTCGGCGCAACGCATGGCTTACCACCTGCTGCAGCACGACCGCGAGGGCGCGCGGCGCCTGGCGAGGGCGCTGGAGCAAGCGGTCGCGACCGTGCGTCATTGCGAGCGCTGCCACACCTTCACCGAGGCTGCGGTCTGCGTCACCTGCCTGGACCCGGCGCGCGACCGCCGGCAGCTGTGCGTCGTCGAGACCCCGGCCGACCAGGCCGCGGTGGAGCGCACCGGCAGTTACCAGGGCCTGTACTTCGTGTTGATGGGGCGCCTCTCCCCGCTCGACGGCATCGGCGTCCACGACATCGGCCTGGCCCGCTTGCTGGAGCGGGCCGCCGAGGGCGAGGTGCGGGAGCTGATCGTGGCGACCAATTTCACCGCCGAGGGCGAGGCGACGGCCCATGCAATCGCGCAGGCGCTCAAGGGCCGCGACCTCAGCGTCACCCGGCTGGCCCGTGGCGTGCCGGTGGGCAGCGAGCTCGAGTACGTGGACCTCGGCACCATCGCCCATGCCTTCAACGATCGACGCTGACGGGTGCGGACCGACCCCTGGCCCGACAACGACAAAGAGACCTCCACGATGAACCTGATCCCCTTCGGCGTGCTGTTCGCTGCCCTGATGCCCATCGCCTGCTCGGGCATTGCCAAGACCGGCAAGTTCGGCTCGCCCCCCGAGGAGGGTCGCTTCGACAACGATCTGCCGCGCGAATGGTTGGCCCGGCAGACGGGTTTTCGTGCCCGCGCCAACGCGGCCCAGGCCAATTGCTTCGAGGCCCTGCCCTTCTTCATCGGGGCGGTGGTGATCGCGCTGCAGGGCGGGGCATCGCCGGAGCGCGTGCAGATGCTCATGCTCGGCTGGCTGCTGCTCCGGGTGGCGTTCGTCGCCTTCTACCTTGCTGATCGCGCGACGGCACGCAGCCTGGTGTGGATCGGCGCGCTGGGTTTCAACATCGCCATCCTGTTCAGCGTGGCCTGACACCATGGCCCCAGCGCTTGACCTGAGCGAGTCGCTGGGCCCCTGCGCCTCTGAGCAGGTCAGCTTCTCAGCTCACCTCGTCAGCAGGCATGTCGGGCGCGATCATCCTGGCAAGCGGGCTTCAGCGTGCCGTGCTGGCGACCGGCCGGCTGGAACTGCTTGAGCGGGCTGTGCGGGTGGCGGGCGCTGCAGCGGTCTTGCGGCCCGGCGGCTTGACCGCGGCCTTGCCGGGCAGGTAGAGCACCACGGCCTGACCGGCCTTGAACTTCGTGCTGGCGGCCACCTTGTTCCAGCTCGCCACGTTGGCCGGCGCCACCCGGTAGCGGGCGGCGATCGAGGCCACGCTGTCCCCCTTGCCGGCCTTCACCGAGGTGCGGCGCAACGCGGGGGTGTCGGCGGCGAGCTGGATGGAGGCGGTGTCGGCCAGGCGCTCAGGCACATCCTCGTGGCGGCGTTCCTGGCGCGGCACCAGCAGGGTGGAGCCGGCCTTCACCAGCATCCGCGGCGGGATGCGGTTCACCTCGCGCAACTCGGCCTCGCCCATGCCAACCTGGCGGGCGGCATCGGCCGGTTTCATCGTGCGCGGCACCACCCAGGCGGTCCAGCTGGCCAGCGGACCCCGGTGCTGGGCCAGTCCGTGCAGGAAGTCGTTGGCGTTGTCGTAGGGGAGCAGGACCTGCGGTGTGCCGGCGGCCAGGATCACGGGCTTGTTCAGCGAGGGGTTCAGGGCCTGGAACTCCTGCACCGACAGCCCCGCCAGCTTCACCACCAGGTCCGCATCGATGTCTCTCTGGATGGGCACCACGACGAAGTAGGGGTGGTTGCCCAGCGGCGGCAGGCGCAGTCCGAACTGTTCCGGGCGGGCGATCAAGTTCTTCACGGCCTGCAGCTTGGGCACATAGCCCTGGGTCTCGGCCGGCATCTTCAGGCTCAGGTAGTCCGTCGGCAGGCCGGCCTTGCGGTTGCGCGCGATCGCCCGACCCACGCTGCCCTCGCCCCAGTTGTAGGCCGCCAGTGCCAGCTGCCAGTCGCCGAACATGCCGTGCAGTTTCTGCAGGTAGTCGAGCGCGGCGCGGGTGGAGGCCAGCACATCGCGGCGGTCGTCGCGGAAGACGTTCTGCCGCAGGTCGTAGTCGAGGCCGGTCGCGGGAACGAATTGCCACATACCGGAGGCCTTGGCGCTGCTCATCGCCTGCGGATTGAAGGCGCTCTCGATGAAGGGGAGCAGGGCCAGCTCGGTGGGCATGCCGCGCTTCTCGACCTCCTGGACGATGTGGAACAGGAAGCGCGAGGAACGATCCGTCATGCGTTGCACGTAGTCGGGGCGGCTGGCGTACCAGCGCTCGCTGCTGCGCACGAGACCGGTGTCGAGGTCGGGCATCGCGAAGCCCCGGCGGATCCGCACCCAGAGGTCGCGCCGGGCCTCTTCGTCGGCCAGATCGAGCCTTGCATTGGGAGCCAGCGGATCGGTCGGGGCGCCGACGGCGCTCTCGCCGGAGACAGGCGCTGTCGCGGTGGTGGGGGCGGTGGTGGCGGCCGTCAATTCCGGCGACTTCACCGAGGCGGGTGTCTCCAGCGGTGAGGCAGGCGGCGGCAGCAATCGGGCATCGCCTGCGGTGGTGGGCGAGGGTGGCGCCACGGCGCAGGCCGAGACGGCGAGCGTCATCACCAGGGCGAGCAGCCGGCCGCCCCACCGGGGGTCGCGACGGGGACGGGTGTCGCGGGCCATCAGCCGGCCGCCAGGGGGCTCGGCTTTCACCGGAACACGTTCTTCCACTCCCGCAGCGCGGTGAAAACGCTGACCGGGTCGGTGCCGGCCGCACCTTGGTCCACCGCGCTGGCGCGCACCTCGGCCTGGCTGGCGCGCAGGAAGGGGTTCACCGCGCGTTCGGTGGCCACCGTGCTCGGCAGCGTGGGCAGCCCCTGCTGGCGCAGGTCTTCGCAGCGGACGATGTAGGCGCTCAACGCGGCATTGCCGGGCTCGACCGCGTGCGCAAAACGCAGGTTGGACAGCGTGTACTCATGGGCGCAGCAGACCCGGGTGTCGCCGGGCAGGGCGGCCAGGCGCGAGAGCGAGGCGTGCATCTGCGCCGCTGTGCCCTCGAACAGCCGGCCGCAGCCGCCGGAGAACAGCGTGTCGCCGCAGAACAGGATCGGCGCCTCGCCAGCCGGTTGTCCGAAGAAGGCGATGTGGCCGGCGGTGTGGCCCGGCACGTCGATCACCTCGAAGCGGGTGCCGAGCAGCTCGACCGAATCGCCGTCGCGCATCGGCAGGAAGGGCTCGGGGATGCGTTCGGTGGCCGGCCCCCAGACAGGGCCTTGGAGGCGCGGTCGCAGGGCGTTGATGCCGTCGATGTGATCACCATGGTGGTGCGTCACTACAATTCCAACGAGGGTGAGGCCGTGGGCGTCGAGGGCCTGGGCCACGGGTGCAGCATCCCCCGGATCGACGACGATGGCATGGCGGCCATCGTGGAGCATCCAGAGATAGTTGTCGGTGAAGGCGGGGAGGGCGACGAGGTTCATGGCGCAGAGTGCACCGAGTATAGATTTGCCCTGCTGGCTGAGGACCCCGCCGGCGCGCTATCTTCTGGAGTGGGAGCAGTCCCAGCTCGACCTCCAGGTCGCCGATGTCTTCGGCTTCCATGCCGTGCAGCTCGGTCTGGCCGAGCTTGAGGGGCTGCGCGCCAACCGCATGCCGCACCGCTGGCTGATCCAGCCGGCGCTCCTGTCCGGCGCCGACAGCGCTGTCCAGCCCTCCGAGGGGGCCGACGGGCAGGCGCCGCAAGGGCCGCGCAATGTGGCGGTGTGCTGCGACTTCGATGCCTTGCCCTTCGCTACCCAGAGTCTGGACCTCGTTGTGCTGCCGCACACCCTGGAGCTTGCCCGCGACCCCCACCAGACCTTGCGCGAGGTCGACCGCGTCCTGGTGCCCGAGGGGCGTGTCGTGATCCTCGGATTCAACCCGCGCAGCCTCTGGGGCGCGCGCCAATGGGCGGGTCGCTGTGCGCTGCGGCTGGGGGCTGCGCCCGAGGGCGGCGCGCTGTTCCTGCCCCAGGCGGGCGAGCTGATCGCGCCGCGGCGCCTGCGCGACTGGCTGCGGCTGCTCAGCTTCGAGGTGGACCGCGGCAGCTTCGGCTGCTACCGTCCGCCACTGCGCTCGCAGGCCTGGCTGGAGCGCCTCGCATGGGTCGAGCAGGCGGGTGACCGCTGGTGGCCGGCCTTGGGGGCTGTCTATGCCTTCAGCGCCGTCAAGCGCGTGCGCGGCATGCGGCTGATCGAGCCGGCCTGGCGCAAGGCGCAGAAGACACGGCGCACGCCGGCGGTCGTGAGCCAGCGCCAGCGGGCACCGGCCCCTCAACCCGCGGAATCGCTGGAATCGCTGGAACAAAGAAAGTCCGCACCATGACCTCCGTCCTCCCCACCATCGCCCGACCGGTGGTGGTCATCTACACCGACGGCGCCTGCAAAGGCAACCCCGGCCCCGGTGGCTGGGGCGCCTGGCTGGCCTACGACGGCCACGAGAAGGAGCTGAGCGGTGGCGAGTCGAGCACCACCAACAACCGCATGGAGCTCACCGCGGTGATCGAGGCGCTCGGCGCCCTCAAGCGCACCTGCGATATCACCGTGCACACCGACAGCCAGTACGTCCGCAAGGGCATCACTGAATGGATCCATGGCTGGAAGCAGCGCGGCTGGCTCACGGCCGACCGCAAGCCGGTGAAGAACGCCGACCTGTGGCGGCAGCTGGATTCGATGGCCTCGGTGCACCACATCGACTGGCGCTGGGTCAAGGGGCATGCCGGCGACCCGGGCAATGAGCGCGCTGATGCGCTGGCCAACCGCGGCGCGGCCAGGTTCCTGTGAGTTGGCGCGCGGTTTGCCGGGGTCTGGGTGAGGCAGGCGGCACGGGTCGGGGTCTTGCCGATGTGTCGACAATGACGCCATGAAGAGACTGCATGCGAGCGTGGCGGGCCTGGGCCTGGTCCTCCTGTCGATCGGGGCCTGGTGGTGGCAGCAAGGCCGCCCGGCCTCATTGGACGCCTCGCCGGACCGTGTCGCGCCGGCCGTGGCCGCCCCCAAGCCGGGGGCCGCGGGCCCGGTGCCGGTCGAGGTGGCGCTGGTGGTTGCCCGCGACCTCACCGACGACACCACCGCCGTCGGCAGCCTGCGATCGAGGCAGGGCGTCGTGATCCGACCCGAGGTCAGCGGCCGCGTGCTGCGGCTCGGCTTCGTCGATGGTCAGCGGGTGAAGCAGGGCCAGCTGCTGCTGCAGCTCGACGATGCCTTGCAGCAGGCGCAGCTCGGCCAGGCCCAGGCGCAGCTCCAGATCGCCCGCACCACGCTGCGCCGCAACCGCGAACTGGTGGCCCAGAATTTCGTGACCCAGAGCGTGGTGGACCAGGCCCAGGCCAGCGTCGATGTGGCCGAGGCCCAGGTGGCGCTGGCCCGCGCCCAGCTGGAAAAGCTGCGCATCCTCGCCCCCTTCGAGGGGCAGGCCGGCATCCGGGCGGTGGACGTCGGCGACTACCTCAAGGACGGTGCGGCGGTCGTGAGCCTGGAGGACACCGCGAGCGTCTATGTGGACTTCAGCCTGCCCGAGCGCTTCGCCTCGCGGTTGAAGCCGCAACAGAAGGTCGAGGTGACGCTCGATGCCCTGCCCGGTGAACGCCACGATGCGGTGGTGCTGGCGCTGGAGCCGCAGATCACCGCGGACGGGCGCTCGATCGCTGCCCGCGCCAGCCTCCCCAACCCCAGCGGGCGCCTGCGCCCCGGCATGTTCGCGCGGGTCCGGGTGGTGCTGGCCCAGCGCCCTGGCGCGCTGGTGGTGCCCGAGCAGGCGATCGTGCCGCTGGCCGGTCAGGTACTGCTCATCAAGGTGGTCGAGGGCCCCGCCGGGCCGACCTCGCAGCGCGTCGAGGTGCGCACCGGCCTGCGGCGTGACGGCGAGGTCGAGATCGTCTCGGGCCTGGTCGCTGGCGATCAGGTGGTGACGGCCGGTCATTCGCGGCTGCTGCGCGCCGATGCGCAGCGGCTCAAGCTGGTGAGCCTGGGCCCGCCGCCCGCCGCCCCGGCCTCGGCCTCAGCCCCCGCCGCGGCGCTGTCGGGCCCCGCCTCCGCACCGCGCGCCGCCGGTCAGCCCGGCTGATCAGGGCCCCATGCAGCTGGCCGAGATCTCGATCCGCCGTCCGGTCCTGGCGACCGTGATGTCGCTGCTGCTCGTCCTGATCGGGCTGGTGTCCTTCTCCCGCCTGCAGCTGCGCGAGTACCCGAACATCGACGAACCCGTGGTCACGGTGGAGACGCGGCTCACCGGCGCCTCGTCCGAGGTGATCGAGTCGCAGGTGACCAAGCCGCTGGAGGATTCGATCGCTGGCATCGAGGGCGTGGACATCATCACCTCGATCTCGCGCTCCGAGCAGAGCCAGATCACCGTGCGCTTCAAGCTCGAGAAGAACCCCGACAACGCCGCCGCCGAGGTGCGCGACCGGGCCTCTCGCGTGCGCGGCCGCCTGCCCGAGGCGGCCGACGAGCCGGTGATCACCAAGGTGGAGGCCGATGCCACCCCCACGCTCTGGCTCACTTTCAGCGGCGAGACGCTCTCGCCGCTGGCGGTCACCGACGTGTTGACCCGCGTCGTCAAGCCGCGGCTGCAGACGGTCAGCGGCGTGGCCGATGTGCGCATCAACGGCGACCGTCGCTACTCGATGCGGATCTGGCTCGACGCCGACCGGCTGGCCGCCCACCGCCTCACCGTGCAGGACGCCGAGGAGGCGATCCGGCGGCAGAACCTCGAGGTGCCGGCCGGTCGCATCGAGGGCCCGCAGCGCGAGTTCACGGTCACCGCCCGCACCGACCTGCAGACGCCGTCCCAGTTCGGCGAGATCGCCCTCAAGCAGGCCGCGGGCGGCCATGTCGTGCGGCTGCGCGATGTGGCCCGCATCGAGGAGGCGGCCGCCAGCGAGCGCAGCAGCGTGCGTTTCAACGGCCAGCCGGCGATCTCGATGGGTGTGATCCGCAACGCCACCGCGAACCCCCTCACCACGGCCGCGGCCGTGCGCCAGCTGCTGCCGAGACTGCAGGCGGACCTGCCGCCCGGCCTCAAGGTCCAGGTCGCCAACGACAACACCATCTTCATCGATCGCTCGGTGCAGTCGGTGTACCGGACGCTGATCGAGTCGGTGGTGCTGGTGGCCCTGGTCGTGTTCGTGTTCCTGCGCAGCCTGCGCGCCTCGATCATCCCTCTGGTGACGATCCCGGTCAGCCTGATCGGCGCCTTCGCCCTGATCGCGCTGGCGGGCTTCTCGATCAACACGCTCACCCTGCTGGCGCTGGTGCTGGCCATCGGCCTGGTGGTCGACGATGCGATCGTGGTGCTGGAAAACATCGCCCGCCACATCGAGGAGGGCATGGCACCGTTCCAGGCGGCGCTGCGCGGCGTGCGCGAGATCGGTTTTGCGGTGGTGGCCATGACGCTCACCCTGGCGGCGGTGTTCGCCCCGCTGGCCTTCACCCCTGGCCGTACCGGGCGGCTGTTCGCCGAGTTCGCGCTGACGCTGGCCGGTGCGGTGATCGTCTCGGGCTTCGTCGCGCTCACCCTGAGCCCCATGATGTGCAGCCAGCTGCTGAGGGCCAAGCCGCAGCCCCACCGCCTCGACCGGGCGGTCGAGGCCGCGCTGCGTGCGCTCACCCGTGGCTACACCCGGGCGCTGGGCTGGTCGCTGGCCCACCGGGCAGTCGTCGTGGCGGTGATGGCAGCCTCGGCCCTCACGGCCTGGTGGCTCTTCGCCGGCATGAAGAGCGAGCTGGCCCCGCTCGAGGACCGCGGCGTGATCTTCACCAGTGTGAGCGGCCCCGATGGCGCCACCCTCGACCACACCCGACGCTACCTGCTCGAGATCGAGCGTGAGGCATTGGCCGACCCCGACATCGACCGGGTCTTCGTGATTGCCGGCAGCCCGACGGTGGAGCGGGGCATTGCCGTGATCCGCGGCCGCGACTGGTCCGAGCGCTCCCGCAGCATGCAGACCATCGCCCGCGAGCTGACGCCGAAATTCACCAACCTGGCAGGTATCAGCGCCTTCCCGGTCACGCCGCCCTCGCTGGGTGGGGGCTTCCGGGAGCGGGCGCTGAATTTCGTGATCCTGAGCTCAGACCCCTACGAGCAGCTCGCCCAGGTCGCGCAGAAGATGCTCGCCGAGATGGCCCTGAACCCGGGCATCGTGCAGCCCGACATCGACCTGCGGCTCAACAAGCCCGAGATCTTCATCGCGGTGGACCGCGAGCGCGCGGCCGATGCTGGGGTGTCGGTCGATGCCGTCGCCCGCACCATCGAGACCATGCTGGGCGGCCGCAACGTCACCCGCTACAAGCGCCAGGCCGAGCAGTACGACGTGATCGTGCAGACCGAACCCGCCGACCGCGGTGTGCCGCAGGACATCGAGAAGCTTTTCGTGCGTGGTCGCGGCGACCGCATGATCCCCTTGGCGGCCTTGGTGAAGGTCCAGACCAGCGTCGCACCGCGCGAGCTCAACCACTTCAACCAGCGCCGTGCGGTGGTGATCAGCGCGACCCTGGCGCCGGGTTATGCGCTCGGCGAGGCCCTGAAGTTCATGGACGACGCCGCCACCCGGGTGCTGCCGGCGGGCTATGCCACCGAGCTCAACGGCATCTCTCGCGAATACCGGGCGGCCACCGGCTCGCTCGGCCTAGTGTTCGTGCTGGCGCTGCTCTTCATCTTCCTGGTGCTCGCGGCCCAGTTCGAGAGTTTCATCGACCCCTTCGTGATCCTCTTGTCGGTGCCGCTGTCGATGGTGGGTGCCTTGCTGGCACTCAAGTTCACCGGTGGCACGCTGAACGTCTATTCCCAGATCGGCTTGATCACGCTGGTGGGGCTGATCACCAAGCACGGCATCCTGATCGTGGAGTTCGCCAACCAACTGCGCCAACAAGGCCGCTCCAGCCTGGAGGCGGTGATCGAGTCGGCCAGCCTCCGGCTGCGCCCCATCCTGATGACGACCGGGGCGATGGTGCTGGGGGCGCTGCCGCTGGCGCTGGCGGGCGGCGCGGGGGCCGAGAGCCGCCAGCAGATCGGCTGGGTCATCGTCGGCGGCATGTCGCTCGGGACGCTGCTCACGATCTTCGTCGTGCCCACCGTCTACACACTGGCAGCACGCCGGCGGGCGCCGGGGCCCAACCGCACGGCGGCCTGGGCCGACGCCGCTCAACCCTCTTCCGAGACCGCGAGCGTCACGCCTTCAGGCTGAGCGGCGGCCGCGAGCTGGCCACCCTCAGACCAGGCCGTCGAAGGGCAGCACGTCGACGAAGTCGCCGCGCTCCACCGAGCCCTGGCCATGGTGCAGGACCACCAGGCCGTTGGCCACGCTCATGCTGCGCAGGATGCCCGAGCCTTGGGCGCCGGTGAGCTGCACCTGCCAGTCGCCACCGGCTCCGGCATCGGCCCCGGAGCTTGGCCCCTCAGCCCGCCGGACGATGCCGCGCTGGTATTCGGTGCGGCCCGGCTTCTTGCGGATGGCCTCCAGCGCGCGGGCG